>JAEZQS010000028.1 GCA_023412995.1 Pseudomonadota bacterium | reverse complement strand
ACCCGTGGCGCCGCGGCAGCAGCGAGACGTCGAGCAGCCGCTCGATGCGCGCAAACACCTCCGCGCGCGAGAAGGGCTTCTTCATGAAGTCGTCGGCGCCGATCCGCTGGGCATAGAACTGCTCCGTCGCCTGCTCGTTCCCGCTCATCATGATGATCGGGATCTCGCGCGTCGCCGGCTGGCGCCGCAGCAGGCGCAGCGCGGCAAACCCGTTCATCCCCGGCAGCACGATGTCGAGGAACACGAGATCGGGCTGCTGGGCGAGGGCGATCTCGATGCCCTTCTCCGCATCGGCCGCCTCCATCACCACGTAGCCGTTCTGGCGCAGCATGCGTGCCAGCACCGCGACCACCGTGGCGGAATCGTCCACCACCAGCACGCGCATGCCGTCGCGGGCATTGAGGCGCGGCTTGCTGCGGCGGTGCGGATGGTCCTCCGGCGGGCGACCGGCGAACAGGCGTTTGGTCCAGGCCAGGATTCCCATGCGCTGCCTCCCCGACGCATGCGGCGCCACCGCTAGTGTCGGCATTCTCAGCCGCCTTAACAAGTCGGGTGGCCCGGGCCGCCGCGTCGTGCGCGCGTCCTATAATCGCCGGCAGGCGCCGGTGCGGCGCGCAACGAGTCGATCGATGACACAGATGATGAGGGCCTTGGTCAAGCGCGAGGCCGCACCGGGGATCTGGATGGAACAGGTGCCGGTCCCGGAAATCGGGCCCAACGACGTGCTGGTCAAGCTGGAGAAGACCGCCATCTGCGGCACCGACCTGCACATCTACAAATGGGACGCGTGGAGCCAGCGCACCATCCGCCCGGGGCTGGTGATCGGCCACGAGTTCGTCGGTCGCATCGCCGAACTCGGCAGCGCCGTGCGCGGCTACCAGGTCGGCCAGCGCGTGTCGGCCGAGGGCCACGTCGTGTGCGGCGTGTGCCGCAACTGCCGCGCGGGCAAGCAGCACCTGTGCCCCAACACCGTCGGCATCGGCGTCAACCGCAACGGCGCGTTCGCCGAATACGTGGCGGTGCCCGCCTCCAACCTGTGGCCGATCCCGGACCCGATCCCGAGCGAGCTGGCGGCGTTCTTCGATCCCTATGGCAACGCGGCGCACTGCGCGCTCGAATTCGACGTGATCGGCGAGGACGTGCTGATCACCGGCGCCGGACCCATCGGCATCATCGCCGCCGGCATCTGCAAGCACGTCGGCGCGCGCAACGTCGTGGTCACCGACGTCAACGACTACCGCCTGAAGCTCGCCGCCGACATGGGTGCGACGCGGGTGGTCAACGTGTCGCGCCAGTCCGTGCGCGAGGTGGTCAAGGACCTGCACATGGAAGGCTTCGACGTGGGGCTGGAAATGAGCGGCAATCCGCGCGCGTTCAACGACCTGCTCGACGTGATGTACCACGGCGGCAAGGTCGCCCTGCTCGGCCTGCTGCCCAACGGCGCCGGCATCGACTGGGACAAGGTGATCTTCAAGGGGCTCACCCTGCACGGCATCTACGGCCGGCGCATGTACGAGACCTGGTACAAGATGACGCAGATGGTGCTGAGCGGCTTCCCGCTGCAGAAGGTGCTGACCCACCAGCTCGCGATCGATGACTTCCAGAAGGGATTCGACCTGATGGACTCGGGCCAGTGCGGGAAGGTCGTCTGTTCGTGGGTGTGACCGCGCGGCCATGATGCCCGCCAGCCGCCTGCACGAGCTGATCGAAACCGGCCTGGCGGAAGTCCCGGCCGGGCCGCTGCTGGTGGCCTTCAGCGGCGGCCTCGATTCCACGGTGCTGCTGCACGCCCTCGCACGCACGCCGGCGGCGCGCCAGCGCGGACTGCGCGCGGTGCACGTCAACCACGGCCTGCACGAGGAAAGCGCCGCGTGGGCGGCCCGCTGCAGCGCGTTTGCCGCCGGCATCGACGTGCCGTTCGTGGCGCGCAGCGTGGTGGTGGCGCGCAGCCCGGGGCTGGGCCTCGAGGCGAGCGCACGGCGCGCGCGCTACAGCGAAATCGAGACCCTGCTTGCGCCGGGCGAGATCGTCGCCCTGGCCCACCACCGCGACGACCAGGCCGAAACCGTGCTGCTGAAGCTCCTGCGCGGCGCGGGGCCCGAAGGCATCGGCGCCATGCGGCCACTGCGCCGGCTCGGCTGCGGACTGGCCTGGCGGCCGCTGCTGACCTTGCCGCGCGCGGCACTGCGCGAGTACGCGGACCACCACCGCCTGGACTGGATCGCCGATCCGAGCAACGCCGACCAGTCGATCGACCGCAACTACCTGCGCATGCAGGTGCTGCCGCGGGTGCAGCGGCGCTGGCCCGAAGCGGAGGCGAGCATCGCGCAGAGCGCCGCCTGGGCACGCGCCGCGGCCGAGTTCATCGACGGCGAGGCGGATCGCGCGCTGGCACGCACGCTCGGCACGGATGCTTCCACCCTGCGTTACCGCGAGTGGCTGGGGTTGCCGCTGGCGTTGCGCGACCCGGTGTTGCGGCGCTGGCTACGGTCGCTGCGGCTGCCCGAACCCACCCATTACCAGGCGGCCGAGCTGGTGCGCCAGCTGGCCGAGGCCGGCGAGGACCGCCAGCCCTGCGTGCGCTGGCCAGGCACCGAGGTGCGCCGCTACCGCGACCTGCTGTTCGCCCTGCCGCCGCTGCAGTTCCCGCCGCTGGACTGGGTGGCGGGATTCGACGGCAGCGACCTCGCGCTGCCGCTCGACCTCGGCACGCTGCGCCTTGCCGGCGGCCGCCTGCGCCAGCCGCTGCAGGTGCGCTTCCGCCGCGGCGGAGAAAGCCTGCGCCTGACGACCGGCGGCCACACGCGCGAGTTGCGCGACCTGTTCCAGGAAGCGGGCATCCCGCCATGGCAGCGCGGGCGCCTGCCGCTGCTGTTCGAACGGGAAGGAGACCTGCTCGCGGTGGCGGATCTCTGGCTCGGCCAGGGTGCCACTGCGCTGCTGGATCCGGCGGATGCACGCATCGAATGGATCCGCAAACCGCGGGCCGCCAGTGCGTAGGCCGCTGGTCGCGCAGGCCGGCCCGTGCCGGCGTTGATCTCCGCGTCCCCGTGCGATAGCGTGCGCGCCATGTCCCAGCCCGCACCGCCGCCGCAGGTCGCCGATTTCGAGAAGTCGCTCGACGAACTCGAACAGCTGGTCGTCCGGATGGAACAGGGCGAACTCAGCCTCGACGATTCCCTGCAGTCCTTCGAGCGCGGCATCGCGCTGTACCGCACCTGCCAGGGCGCGCTCGACCAGGCCAAGCTCCGCGTCGAGCAGCTGCTCGATCCCGCCAACCCGGACACGGCCGTCCCGTTCGATCCGGACACGCCCTGATGCCCCCCGCGTGCCGCGGTGCCTGGCCGGCCGACGGCCGGGAAGACGGCGCGTGAGCGCGACCGTCCACGCCGTGCTCGGAGCCGGGCTGCTGGCGCTGTCGGAGCGGACCGATGCGGCGCTGGCGCGGGTCCTGCCCTCCGCCGACCAGCCCCCGGTCGAGCTGCACCGCGCCATGCACTATGCCGTGCTCGGCGGCGGCAAGCGCCTGCGGCCGTTGCTGGTGTACGCGGCCGGCGCCGCGTTCGGCGCCGACCCGGCACGGCTCGATGGCCTCGCCGCCGCGGTCGAGATCATCCATGCCTACTCGCTGGTGCACGATGACCTCCCGGCAATGGACGATGATTCCCTGCGCCGCGGCCGGCCCACCTGCCATGTCGTGTTCGGCGAGGCGATGGCGATCCTCGCCGGCGACGCGCTGCAGGCGCTGGCGTTCGAGGTGGTGGCCAACGATGCGGCGCTCGGGGTCGATCCGCCCACGCGGCTGGAGATGCTGCGGACGCTGGCCGTCGCGTGCGGCTCGCACGGCATGGCCGGCGGACAGGCGTTCGACCTCGCTGCGGTCGGGATGGCGCTCGATGCCGCGGAGCTGGAACGCATGCACGTGCACAAGACCGGCGCGCTGATCCGCGCCTCGGTGCACCTCGGCGCGCTCGCGGCCGGTTGCCGCGATACGGCGCAACTGGCTGCGATCGCCGAGTACGGACACTGCGTCGGCCTCGCGTTCCAGATCCGCGACGACCTGCTGGACATCGAATCGGAGACGGACCTGCTGGGCAAGACCGCCGGCAAGGATGTCGCGTCAAACAAGCCAACCTATCCCGCCATCCTCGGCGTGGAAGCGTCGCGCGAACGGCTGGAAGCGCTCACCCGGCGCGCGCTGGACGCGATCGAACCCCTCGGGCCGCGCGCCGACCGCCTGCGCGAACTGGCGCGATTCGTCGCCGATCGCGCCAGCTGAGGCGGCCGGCGCCGCCGCGCCTCAGTTCACCAGGCGCAGGGTGAAGGGGTAGCGGTAGGCGACGCCTTCGTTCGCCTTGATCGCGGCAATGACGACGAACACCACCCAGGCGATGAACAGGGCGATGCCGAGCGGCACCGTCAGCAACAGGCCGATGCCGAACGTCACGATGGTGATGATCCACAGGGCGGCGAACCCGATCGCGACGGTGATGTTGAAGTTGAGGGCTTCTTTCGCCTGGTCGGCGGCAAAGGGCAGCGTGTCGCGCTTGACCAGCCAGACGACCAGCGGTGCGACCACCCCGCCGACGACCGTGATGAATGCGCTGAACGCCGACAGGTGCCCGATCAGCGCCCAGGTACGCTCCTCGCTGGAGACGGTGGCCGGGAGAGCTTCCGGCGCCGGCGACTGGGTGTCGTGTTCGAAATCGGTCATGTCCGTCCTCCTTCGGTTGCGCCTGCACTCTGGCGCGCACGACCGGGCGCGGTCAACCGCTGGAAGTCATTTCCCGGTGAGGCGCGTGCGCGCGCTTCAGGCGCCGGCAAGGGTCATGCGCCGCAGCAGGATGGAACCGGTCAGGATGTGCGAGCGCGGATCGACATCGCTGCCGACCGCCTCGATGCCGAGCAGCATGTCGCGCAGGTTGGCCGCAATGGTGATTTCCTCCACCGGCCACGCGATCTCGCCGCCTTCGACCCAGAACCCCGACGCCCCGCGCGAGTAGTCGCCCGTGACCAGCGAAACGCCCTGGCCCATGAGCTCCGTCACCAGCAGGCCAGTGCCCATCCGGCGCATGAGCGCGCGCAGGTCCTCGGTTCCCGGCTGCACCACGATGTTCTGCACGCCACCGGCATTGCCGGTGGAAGCGAGGCCCAGCCGCCGCGCGGAATAGCTGCCGAGGATGTAGCGCGCCAGCACGCCGTCGGCCACGAGGTCCGAATCGCGCGTCGCGACGCCTTCGGAATCGAACGCGGTCGAACCGTGTCCGCGCCGGATGTGCGGGCGTTCGACGATCCGCATCCAGTCGGGAAACACCTGTTTCCCCTGATGGTCGAGCAGGAAGCTGGCGCGCCGGTAGAGCGAACCGCCGCTCACGGCGGAGAGGAAATGCCCGACCAGGCTGCGCGCCACTTCCGGCACGAACAGCACCGGGCATTCGCGCGTGCCGAGGCTGCGTGCGCCCAGCCGCGCGACGGTGCGCTCGCCGGCCTTGCGGCCGATCGCCGCGGCATCCATGAAATCCCCCGGCGCGCGCACGCTGTCGTACCAGTAGTCGCGCTGCATGCCGGCGTCGTCGCCGGCAATCAGGGCGACCGAAAGCGAATGGTGGGTTCCGCGTTCGGTGCCGGCGAAGCCGAGCGAATTGGCGTAGGCGGTCAGCGACGCGCCGACCTGCACCGAGGCGCCATCGGAGTTGACGATGCGCGGATCGACCGCGCGCCCGGCGTCCTCCATCTCGACCGCCAGGCTGATCGCTTCCTCCGGCGTGATGTCCCACGGGTGCCAGAGGTCGAGGTCGGGGATGTCACGCGCAAGCAGCGCGGGATCGGCGAGTCCGTTGGCCGGGTCTTCCTCGGTATGGCGGGCAATCGCGCAGGCATGCTCGACCGTCTGTGCGATCGAACCCGGATCGAGGTCGGCGGTGCTGGCCGAGCCCTTGCGCTTGCCGAAATACACCGTCACCGCGACGCCGCGGTCGCGCGAGCGCTCGACCGTCTCCACCTCGCCGAGGCGCACGCCGACGCTCAGGCCGCTGTCGATGCTGGCGGCGACGTCCGCTTCGCTCGCGCCCTTCGCGCGCGCCATCCGCAGCACGTCTTCGGCGATCGAGGCGAGGCGATCGAGTTCGGCCAGGCTGTTGTCGTTGCTCACATGGTCCTCCGTGCGGGAGCCTCGTTGCCGGAAGACCGACGCGGCGCCCTGCTATCCTGTTTCATGCGGCACCGTCCCTGCCGCGTGCCATCCCGTCCTTTGCCCGCTGCCCGGTCACCGCGCCGGCGAGGCGACCCTGGAACCCGCCATGCACGATCCCGGCTTTCCCACCGATGCGAGCGAACCCAGCCGGAGCCAGCTCCGGCGCGATGCGCTCGACATCCTGAAGCTGGCCGAGGCGCTGGCCGCGATGCCCGAAGCGCTGCTGGAGCGCCTCGCCCTCGACGACGCGCTCGCCGAGGAAGTGCGGCGCACGCGGGCCGTCACCTCGCACATCGCCCGCAAGCGCCAGACCCAGTTCCTCGCCAAGCAGCTGCGCCGGCTCGACCGGGAAGCCCTCGCACCCATCCGCGAGGCGCTTTCCACCGACCGCGAGCAGGCCCGCCGCAACGCCGCCGTCCTGCACCGGACGGAGCGCTGGCGCGATCGGCTGCTGGCCGAAGGCGACGACGCGCTCGCCGAATTGCTGGCGGCCTTCCCGCAGGCAGATCGCCAGCACCTGCGCCAGCTGGTGCGCAACACGCTCGCCGAACGCAAGGCCGACAAGCCGCCGCGCGCCTACCGCGAGTTGTTCCATGCGTTGAAAGAGCTGGGAATGGGGAATGGGGAATAGGGAATGGAGAGGAAAAGCGCTCTGCGCGTCGCAGACGTGCTTGCTGCTCCTGACCATTCCCTCATTCCCGGCCTTTCAGCCATTCCCCATTCCCTATTCCCGGCTCACACCGCCCACCGTCATCGCATCGATGCGCAGGGTCGGCTGGCCCACGCCGACGGGCACGCTCTGGCCATCCTTGCCGCAGATGCCGACGCCCTCGTCGAGCGCGAGGTCGTTGCCGACCATCGAGACGCGCTTGAGCACCTCGGCGCCGGAGCCGATGAGGGTCGCGCCGCGGATCGGCCGCGTGACCTTGCCGCCCTCGATCAGGTAGGCCTCGCTGGCGGAAAAGGTGAACTTGCCGTTGGTGATGTCGACCTGGCCGCCGCCGAAATTGGTGGCGTAGATGCCGCGGTCGACCGAGGCGATGATCTCGCCCGGATCGCGTTCGCCCGGCAGCATGTAGGTGTTGGTCATGCGCGGCATCGGCAGGTGGGCGAACGATTCGCGCCGGCCGTTGCCGGTCGCCTGCATTCCCATCAGGCGCGCATTGAGCTTGTCCTGCATGTAGCCCCTCATCACGCCGTTCTCGATCAGCATCGTGCAGTGCGAGGGCGTGCCCTCGTCGTCGATGCCGAGCGATCCGCGCCGCCCGGCGAGCGTCCCGTCATCGACCACGGTCACCCCGTCAGCCGCCACCTTCTCGCCCAGCATGCCGGCGAAGGCGGAGGTTTCCTTGCGGTTGAAGTCGCCTTCGAAGCCGTGGCCGATGGCCTCGTGCAGCAGCACGCCCGGCCAGCCCGGCCCCAGCACCACCGGCATCGTGCCCGCAGGCGCCGGCACCGATTCGAGGTTGACCAGCGCCACGCGCACCGCCTCGCGCGCAAACGTGCGCGCACGGCCGTTCTCCAGCAGTTCGTCGAAGCCGTAGCGGCCGCCGCCGCCACTGCTGCCCGATTCGCGCCGGCCGTTGGCTTCGGCGATGACCTGCACGTTCATGCGCACCAGCGGGCGGACGTCGGCGGCGAGCGTGCCGTCGGAGTGCGCGACCAGGATCGTGTCCACGCTGGCGGCAATGCTGACGATGACCTGCTTCACGCGGGGATCGGCCGCGCGGCAGGCGGCGTCCACCTCGCGCAGCACGGCGAGCTTGGCTTCGCTGGACAACGTGTCGATCGGGTCGATCGGCGGGTACAGCGCGTGGGTGCCGGCGATCGCGAGCGGCTTGCCCACGCCGTTGGCGCCGGCCTGGGCAATCGCGCGCGCGGAACCGGCCGCCTCCAGCAGCGAAGGCAGCACGATCTCGTCGGAATAGGCGAATCCGGCCTTCTCGCCGGACAGCGCGCGCACGCCGACGCCCTGCTCGATCGAGTGGTTGCCGTCCTTGACGATGCCGTCCTCGAGCACCCACGACTCGCGGCGCGAATGCTGGAAATACAGGTCCGCGGCATCGATGGCCGGGCCCGTCACGCGAGCGAACACGTTTTCCAGGTCGCTGGCGACAAGGCCGCCGGGTCGCAGCAGCCGTTGTTCGGCGCGGGCAATGAGGTCGGTCATGGGCAGTTCGGGAG
>JAEZQS010000019.1 GCA_023412995.1 Pseudomonadota bacterium | reverse complement strand
CGGCGGCGGCGGCGGCGGGGGCGGCGGCGGCGGCGGGGGCTCGATGAATTCGACCATCACCTTCTCGTCGACGGTCTTGTCCTTCGGCGGCGGCGGCGCGATCGGCGCCATCATCATCGCAAACGCGAACGCGTGCAGCGCGAACGCGCTGGAAAACGCGGTGACGCGTCGCCAGCTGAAAGAACCGCCGCCGGATTGGTAGGTGTTTGCCATCAGTGTTGACCAACGAGATTGTGTCTGTGCGGCCGCCGAGCGACGCCGTCGTCACGCCCCGAACTGCTCCCCTGCAGGGCGTGCGCGGGAGAGCTCGGCACGGTACAACACCCGATGCCCTTACGACAAGCCATGAAAGTGGTGCGATTATCAAGATTCCGTGAAGCGCAGCGGCGCGTGCCCGGCGCCGCTCGGGTGGGTTCCCGGATGGCGCCCGGCCACTGCATCTTCGCCGGTTTGACGAGCCACGGGAACGGTGCGTCGCAGGGCCGGCGCACCGTTCGCCGCGTGATCACTTCTTCCTGCCGTGCTGGATCTTCACGCCGCCCTTGGCGGCCTTGATCCTCTGGTCGGCCATGGCGCGCGTGCTGGCGAATCCCGCCGCTTTCTGCCAGTCGGCCATTGCGGCGGCGGACTGGTCGAGGTCGTTCTTCGCATCGCCGCGCAGCAGGTACGCCTCGCCTTCCTGGCGCAGGCCGCCCTTCTGGATGGCGCGATCGAGCGCCTCGATCGCCTCGCGCGAGTGGTCGGCGTAGAACTGCAGGTAGCCGAGCTGGTAATCGACGTTGCCGTCGGTAGCCATCGGCGAGGCCTTGGTATAGCCCTCGATCGCGCAGGCATCTTCCTCCGCCTGCATGCAGACGTCGCCCTGCAGCTTGTAGTTGTCGTAGTTCGCCTGGAGGATGCCCTTGGCGAAGCCCTCCTTCATGGTCGCGGCGGCGTCCTTGGGCTTGTCGGCGGCGGACTGCAGCTTGGCCAGCTGGAGGTAGTCCTCGCTGGTGGTGATGAGGCCATCGGCCTTCGCCTTGGCCATCACGTCCAGCGCCTGCTGCGGCTTGTCGGCCTGGATGAAGATGGTGGCGAGCTGGTTCACCAGCTTCTTGTTGGTGGGATCCTTTGCCAGCTGCTCGCGCGTCAGCTGCGCCGCCTCGTCGTACTGCTCCAGTTCGAAGTAGCTGGCCATCAGGATCTGCGACCAGCTGTCGTTGGGCTTGTCGGTCTTCGCCATCGCCTGCTTCATCGTGTCGACGGCGAGCTGGTACTGGTCGGTGCGGTAGTAGGCGTTCGCCTTCAGGGCCAGCTCGTCGGCGGTCTGCGTCCCGGTGAGCTTTTCCCAGTCGGCCAGCGTGGCGAGTGCGTCGGCATATTTCTCTTCCTGCAGCTGCGTCTGCGCCAGGGCGTAGATGAGCGAGAACTGCGCCGAATTGGGCATCGCGTCGAGCGCGATGGCCTTCTTGTATTCCTCGATCGCCTCGGCACCCTTGTCCTGGTCCCAGTACACCTGCGCCATCAGCTGGTGCGCGAACGCCTGCGCGTACTTGCTGGAGCGCTTGCTGTCGATCACGTCCTGGATCACCGGCTGCGCTTCCGCACCCTTGTTCTCGTTGACGAGGTCGGTCGCCTTGTTGAGCTTGCGCTGGTCGGTGGCGGACATGTCCACCTTCGGATCCTGGCGCGTGGCGTTGGGGTACTCGTCGGGCTTCTTGTCCCTCGCGAAGGCGGCGCCGGCAAACACCAGGCCGGTGGCGCAGATCGCGGCGAAGAGCCATGGGAACCGCTTCATGATGTGTACCTCGCTATGGGACATACGAAGGCCGTCGCAGACTGGCGGGGAGGGGGTACAAAGGGCCAAAGAGCGTACCGCCGCCCGGATGAATGGCACAAGCGCGTGCCGGCGCGCGCAATGCTGCGCCGCAGCAATGCCGGCGTGCCCGCTCCTGCCTCCGAGCGTCGTCGACGAACCTTCAGACGTCGAGATTCGCCACCCGCAGGGCGTTCTGCTCGATGAACTCACGCCGCGGCTCCACCACGTCACCCATCAGGGTGGAGAAGATCTGGTCGGCGGCCACCGCGTCCTCGATGCTGACCTGCAGCAAGCGGCGGGTGTCGGGATTGACGGTGGTGTCCCAGAGCTGCTCGGGATTCATCTCGCCCAGGCCCTTGAAGCGCTGGATCGTGCGCCCGCGCCGGGCCTCGTCCATCAGCCAGTCGTAGGCCTGTGCAAAACGCGTGATGGCCTGCGACTTGCCGCCACGGCGGACTTCGGCGCCCGCCTGCACGAGTCCCGCGATGAGCGCGCCGGCCTCGGCAATGGGACGGAACTCGGTCGAGGTGAGGAAGGCCGCCGGCAGCACCTGCGAGTGGCGCAGCCCGTGCTGGTCGCGGTCGATCAGCAGCGCCGCCCCCTGCTCGACCCCGGCCGGCTGGGCGCGCAAGGCGTATTGCGGGCGGCCCAGGCCCGAGCGCGATAAGGTGTTTGCCACGCGTACGGTCCAGGCATCCAGGGAAGGCGCATCGTTCCAGGCTTCGGCCGTCAGCGGTGAATCCAGGAAGGCATGCAGGAGCGCCGGATCGAAGCGGAACGCCAGCCGTTCGATCTGGTCCAGGGCGGCGCGCCAGGCTGCCATCAGCTTCTCGAGCGCGGCGCCGCCAATCGGGGGCGCCTCGGTGCTGTACGCCAGTTCGGCGCCGTCCACCGCATTGGAAATGAGGTAGCTGTTGAGGGCGGCGTCGTCCTTCAGGTAGATCTCCTGCTTGCCCTGCTTGAGCTTGTACAGCGGCGGCAGGCCGATGTAGACGTGCCCGCGCTCGATCAGCGAGGGCATCTGCCGGTAGAAGAAGGTCAGCAGCAGGGTGCGGATGTGCGAGCCGTCCACGTCCGCATCGGTCATGATGATGATGCGGTGGTAGCGCAGCTTGTCGATGTTGAACTCGTCCTTGCCGATCCCGGTGCCGAGCGCGGTGATGAGGGTGCCGACCTCGGCCGATCCCAGCATGCGGTCGAAGCGCGCGCGCTCCACGTTGAGGATCTTGCCCTTGAGCGGCAGGATCGCCTGGTTGCGGCGGTTGCGGCCCTGCTTGGCCGAGCCGCCGGCCGAATCGCCCTCGACGATGAACAGCTCGCTCAGCGCGGGATCCTTTTCCGAGCAGTCGGCCAGCTTGCCGGGCAGCCCCGCGATGTCGAGCGCGCCCTTGCGCCGGGTCATTTCACGTGCCTTGCGCGCCGCCTCGCGCGCACGCGCGGCATCAACCACCTTCGCCGTGATGGCGCGGGCCTCGCCCGGGTGCTCCAGCAGGAACTCCTCCAGCTTCTGGCCCACCGCCGACTCGACGATGCCCTTGACCTCGCTCGAGACCAGCTTGTCCTTGGTCTGCGAGGAAAACTTGGGGTCCGGCACCTTGACCGACAGCACCGCGATCAGGCCTTCGCGCATGTCGTCGCCCGACAGCGCCACCTTGGCGGTCTTCTGCGCGCCCGATTTCTCGATGTAGTTCGACAGCGTGCGCGTGAGCGCGGCGCGGAAGCCGGAAAGGTGGGAGCCGCCGTCGCGCTGCGGTATGTTGTTGGTGAAGCAGAACACCGTCTCCTGATAGGCGTCGGTCCACTGCATGGCCAGTTCGACCGTGGTGCCCTCGTGCTCCGAGGTGAAGTGCATCACCTTGGGATGGAGCGGGGTCTTGAGCTGCGCCAGGTGCTCGACGAAGGAGCGGATGCCCCCTTCGTACTGGAACACGTCGCGCTTGTCGGTCCGTTCATCGACCAGCTCGATGCGCACGCCCGAGTTGAGGAAGGACAGCTCGCGCAGGCGCCGCGCCAGCACGTCGTAATGGAACTCGATGGTGGAAAACGTCGCCGCGCTGGGATGGAAGCGCACCGTGGTGCCGCGGCGCGTCGAGGGTCCGACGACCTTCAGGGGATACAGCGGTTCGCCCAGGGCATATTCCTGCTGATGCTCAAGGCCATCGCGGTAGATCGTCAGCCAGAGGTGGTCGGACAGGGCGTTGACCACGGAGACGCCGACGCCGTGGAGGCCGCCGGAAACCTTGTAGCTGTTGTCGTCGAACTTGCCGCCCGCATGCAGGACGGTCATCACCACCTCGGCAGCCGAGCGGCCTTCTTCAGCCTGGATGCCCACCGGAATGCCGCGCCCGTTGTCGGCCACGCTGGCCGAGCCGTCGCCGTGCAGGGTGACCACCACGTTGTCGCAGTAACCCGCCAAGGCCTCGTCGATCGAGTTGTCGACCACCTCGAACACCATGTGGTGCAGGCCGGTGCCGTCGTCGGTGTCGCCGATGTACATGCCGGGCCGCTTACGCACGGCCTCAAGGCCCTTCAAGACCTTGATCCTGCTGGAATCGTACTGGTCAGTCATGATTTCTCCCGGCGCACACCTGCGGCACGCGAAGCGCGCGCCGGGACAGGTCTGGATGCACCCGATTATAACAGCGGTCAGGACGCGCGCCGGACGCGGCCCTGTTCCACGTGGAACCAGGCCGCTTCGCCGTGCGTCGGAACCGGGGTTGATGCTGGCGATGTGCCCGTCACCAGCACCTGGGCCCCGCCCTGCTCCACCGCGTCACGCATGCGCGACAGATGCGCGGCATCGACCTCCGACGCCAGATCGTCCAGGCACAACACCGGCCAGCTGCCCGCTGCCGCCGCATGGTGGCGGGCCTGGCCAAGCAGGCACGCAAACGCGCACAGTTTTTCCTGTCCGCGGGACAGGTGTTCACGCCGTGGCGCCGCTTCGAAGCCGATCTGCCAGTCTGCCCGGTGGGGTCCGGCGGTGGTGTGCCCACGTGCAACGTCCCTCTCGCGGCGCGACTGCAGTATCCCGAGCAACGATTCGCCCGCATCGAACCCGCTATCAAGATGGAGGCGCGGTGGCCCCAGCTCAACCAGGAGCTCGCCGCAAAGAGCCATGACAAACGGCTCGAGGCGGGCAAAGTAGTGGGCCCGCATAGTGGTGATGGCTTCGCCACTGGCGGCAAGCTCGACATCCCACGGGGCCAGCTCGCCCGCTTCCGCCTGGCGGCGCAACAAGGTATTTCGCTGGCGCAGGGCGCGCTGATACCGACGCCACATCGACAGGAAATCCGGTTCCACGTGGAACACGCCCCAGTCGAGGTAGCGCCGCCGCTCCTCCGCGGGGCCGGCAATCAGCGCGTGGGAGCCAGGCTCGAAACACGTGACGGCGACCCGGCGCAGCAGTTCGCCGACAGCGACATCCTGGCCATCCAGGCGCGCCTGCAGCGCACCTTCGTGCCGGGCCAAACCCACACGTGCCGAAGGGTCCACCAGCTCGCCAAATACGGAAAAGCCCGCCGATCCGTGCTGGCTGAGGGCATCGCGCGCGGCCGAGCGGAACGAGCGCCCGTGCGACAGAAGGAAGGCCGCTTCCAGGAGGCTCGTCTTGCCCGCGCCGTTCGGACCGGTGAACACGTTCCAGCCGGGCGCCAGCACGACCTCCTCGGCCGCGATGGAGCGCAGGTTGGCAATCCGCAGCTGCTGGAACTGCATGGCGTATCAGGGAAGACGCCCGCAAGGGCACCCGTGCGTCCCTGCGCAGCCAACCCGCAAGGAGGACGCAGCGCCCGTGCCGCGGGCGCCGCGGAGGACGGGTCCCTTCAGAGCCTCAACGGCATGATCACATGCCGCGTTTCGTCGGAATCGGGTTTGCGCACCAGGCAGCTGGACTGGCCGTCGCGCAGGCAAAGCAGCACCTCGTCGCCAGCGACGGCGCCGAGCGCGTCGAGCAGGTAATTGACATTGAAACCGACGCTCAGCTCGGCGATGCCGGTGCGCGCCTCCACCTCCTCGACCGCCTCTTCCTGCTCCGGGTTGTGGGCGACGATCCGCAGCCGGTTCGGTCCCATTTCCAGCTTCACGCCACGATATTTCTCGTTGGAAAGGATGGCCGCACGCTGCAGGGCGGCCCGCATGTCGTCGCGCTGCACGCGCACCTCCTTGTCCGCCCCGATCGGGATCACCGCCTCGTAGTCGGGGAAACGCCCGTCGATCAGCTTCGAGGTGAAGGTCACGCCATCACGCCGCACGCGCAGGTGGTTGCGCGCGAACTCCAGTTCCACCACGCCGTCACCGGGCTCGAACAGGCCCTGCAGCTCGTTGATGCCCTTGCGGGGGACGATGACCTGGCGCGGCGCATTCACCCGGGTTGGGAGCGTCGTCTGCGAGAGGGCGAGGCGGTGGCCATCGGTCGCAACGCAACGCAAGGCGTCCTCGCGCAACTCCAGCAGCATGCCGTTGAGGTAGAACCGCACGTCCTGGTGCGCCATCGCGAACGCGGTGCGGTCCATCAGGTCCTTGAGCGTGGCCTCGGGCAGCGACACGCGCTCGACCAGCTCGATGCTGTCGATCACCGGAAACTCGGTCGCAGGCAGCGTCGCCAGCGTGAAGCGGCTGCGTCCCGCGCTCAGGGTGACCCGCTCGCCGTTCTGCTCCAGCTTGATGCGGCACCCATCGGGAAGCGCCCGGGCGATGTCGAACAACTTGCGTGCGGGGATGGTGATCTCGCCCGGATCGAGGTCATCGGCCTCCATGCGTGCCGACATCTCCACTTCCAGGTCGGTGCCGGTCAGGGTCACCCCCTCCGGATCCACGACGACCAGGAGGTTGGCGAGTACCGGCAGGGTCTGACGCCGTTCGACAACCCCGACCACGTGCTGCAGGCGCTTCAGGAATGCTTCGCGCTGGATGCTGAATCGCATGGGCTGCCCGTCCTGTCTTCTGGTCTTTTAGGTGTGGAGCATTGTGTAGCTGTAGGGTCTGTGGAAGACCGCGAGCCCTACGAATACACCTTGTTTTTCAGATGGTTATGTCGAACATGACTGCGGGATAAACGCCCCGTCCACCTGTGGGCGGCTTGTGGATAAGAATCCCGGGCCCGCCATCGCACAGGTTTTCCACAGCTTCCCCGCCGTTTGGCGCGGCCCCTCACTCGGTCAGCGTCCGCACCAGCTTCTGCCAGTCCTGGCGCAGCTTGCCATCGGTTTCACGGAAATCGCGGATCGTGCGGCAGGCATGCATCACGGTCGTGTGGTCGCGCCCACCGAACGCATCGCCGATTTCCGGCAGGCTGTGTTCGGTCAGTTCCTTGGCCAGCGTCATGGCCATCTGGCGCGGCCGCGCGATCGAACGGCTGCGCTTCTTCGACAGCATGTCCGCCAACCGCAACTGGTAGTAGTCTGCCACGGTCTTCTGGATGTTGGGGATGGTGATCGCCTGGGCGTGCACCGTCAGCAGGTCGCGCAGCGTTTCCTGGGCGAACTCGCGCGTGATCGATCGTCCCTCGAAGTTGGCGCGCGCCACCAGCGTGTTGAGGGCCCCCTCCAGGTCGCGCACGTTGGATCGCATCCGCTTCGCCATCAGGACGGCCACTTCCTCCGGCAGCTCGACCGACTTGGCCTGCGCCTTGGCCAGCACGATGGCGGCGCGCGTCTCGAAGTCCGGCGGCTCGATCGCCACCGACAGACCCCAGCCGAGGCGCGACTTCAGGCGCGGCTCGAGGTTGTCCACTTCCTTGGGATAGCGGTCGCAGGTCAGGATGATCTGCTGCTTGCCCTCGAACAGCGCATTAAAGGTGTGGAAGAACTCTTCCTGGGTGGTGTTCTTGCCGGCGAAGAACTGGATATCGTCGATCAGCAGCGCGTCGACCGAGCGGAAGCGTCGCTTGAAATCGTCCATGCCCTTCTGCTGCAACGCCCGTACCATGCCGCTGACGAACTGCTCGGAGCGCAGGTAGAGGATCTTCACGTCCGGCTGGTTGACGCGCATCAGGTTGCCGGCCGCATGCATCAGGTGGGTCTTGCCGAGGCCCGTGCCGCCATAGAGCAGCAGCGGGTTGTAGGCGCGCCCGGGGTTCATCGCCACCTGGGTGGCGGCGGCCTTGCCGAGCTGGTTGGACTTGCCCTCGACGAAGTTCTCGAACGTGTAATGCGGGTCGATGTTGGATTCACCCGCGGGCCGCGGCGCCGGTCGCGCACGCGTGGCCGGCTGCGATGGGGCCGGATCGCGCGCGCGGCGCGCGCCCACCTGCAGGTCGACCGCGACGGGGCTTCCGTTCAGATGTTCGAGCACCAGCAGGATGCGCGGCAGGAAGCGCTCGCGCACCGTCTCGAGCGTATAGCCGTTGGGCGCCCACAAGGTCAGGCCCCGCGCGTCGTCGCCAACCTGCAGCGGTACCAGATAGGTGTGGATGTCCTCCGCGCTGAATTCCGCCTCGAGGCGGGAAAGACAGCGTCGCCAAAGATCGCTCATGCGCCGGTCGGGTTCCAGGAGATGGCCGGCGTGTGCGCAAGGCGCGGCGAACACCGGGCAGGAATGGCAGTCTAGCAGGATGCGTCCAGCCGGCCCTCGCGCGGAGCGCGGCATGGCGTGTCCCGCACGACGTGCGACCCGCCGCCGCGCGAGGAGGCGCCTTGACATCGGACCCCCCGGCTCCCTACCATCCGCGCCCTTTTCCCATTCGCCACGGAAACGCTCATGGCCACCAAGCGCACCTACCAGCCGAGCAACCTGAAGCGCGCGCGCGACCACGGCTTCCGTGCGCGCATGAAGACGCGCGGCGGCCGCAAGGTCATCAACGCGCGCCGCGCCAAGGGGCGCAAGCGCCTCGCCGTCTGACCCGCCGCTCGCCATCGATGGCGCCCGCCCCGTTCCCGCGTGCGGCGCGCCTCCTGACGGCAGGGGATTTTGCCCGCCTGCGCGGCATCAGCCAGCGCATCAGCGGACGCCATTTCAATGCCGAGGTCGCCGCCGCGCCGACGCCCGGGGCACGCCTCGGCCTCGCCGTCTCCCGCCGCGTGTCCAAGCGCGCCGTACGCCGCAACCGCATCAAGCGCATTGCCCGCGACAGCTTCCGCCACGCGCGCGACCGCCTTCCCGCCGTGGATATCCTCCTGATTGCGCGTCAAGGTGCGGACAGCGGCGACAACGGGGCCCTTCGCCTCGATCTCGCCCGCTTGTGGGAGCGCATCGTGGCGGTGCACGGCGGCGGCCGTTGAACGGCGCCGGACCCATCGGCACAATGCGCGCCTGATTCCCGGCGCTCCACGAGCGCACCCCTTCGTGCGGGCCGATTGCGTGCAGGTCGCCGCTTGCGCGTCCGCCGTGGCCCGGCGCGACGCTCCTCCCATTGCCGCCTCCTGATTACCTCGCACATGACCAGTCCCCGCAACCTGCTCCTCATCGCGCTGCTGTTCATCGGCTACCTGCTCTGGGCGCAATGGCAGCAGGACTATGGCCAGGCGCAGCCGGGGGCGGCGACGGACCAGGCCGCCACGCCGGCGGCTGCAAACGCCCCACCGGCGGGCACGGCACCCGCCGCGTCCGCCGACGTCCCGCTGCCGCCGGCCGATTCGCCCGCCGCCGTGCCTGCGACGGCGCCGGCCGCCAGCGACGCGCCAGCGCCGTCCACGATCGTCGTCACGACCGACGTGCTGCGGGTGGAAATCGATCCCCGCGGCGGCAATGTCGTGGTCGCCGACCTCCTCGCCTACCCGCAACAGACCGAAGCGGGCTCGCCGCCCGTGCGCCTGTTCGACCAGCGCGCCGCAACCTTCTTCGAGGCGCAGAGCGGCCTGGTGAGCGCCGGCGGCCCCGCGCCCGACCACCGCGCGCCCTTCCAGGCGAAGCAGTCCACCTACGCACTCGACGACGCCGATACGCTCGAGGTGCCGCTCACCTGGACCGATCCCTCGGGCGTGCGCGTGCGCAAGGTGTTCACCTTCACCCGCGGCAGCTACGTCATCGAACAGCGCCAGGAGATCCATAACGGCAGTGCGACGCCGTGGTCCGGCAACGCCTACCGCCAGCTGCAGCGCGTGCCGCCCATCGTCGATACCAAGGGCATCAAGGGCTACAGCAACACCGAGCGCTACAGCTTTGCCGGCGCCGCCTGGTACAGCCCGGCGGAGAAGTTCCAGAAGCTCAAGTTCGACGATTTCCACGACGAGCCGCTGAAAGCGACGACCGCCGGCGGCTGGGCCGCCATGCTGCAGCACTACTTCTTCGCGGCCTGGATTCCGCCCGCCGGAGAAACCGACAGCTACGGCACGGCGGCCTTGTCCGTCGATGGCGCCACCCGCTACCTGATCCGCGCCGTCGCGCCCGTGATCACCGTGCCGCCCGGTGGCGAGGCGAGCACCAGCGCGCGCCTCTACGTCGGGCCCAAGCTGCAAAGCACGCTCGAGGAGGTCGCCCCCGGCCTGTCGCTCACCGTCGACTACGGCGTCCTCACCGTCCTGTCCGAGCCGCTGCACTGGATCCTTGCCCAGTTCCACAAGCTCACCGGCAACTGGGGCTTCGCCATCATCCTGCTGGTGCTGCTGATCAAGGCCGCCTTCTTCAAGCTGAGCGAAGCGCAGTACCGCTCGATGGCGAAGATGCGCAAGCTGCAGCCGCGCGTCGCCGCGCTGAAGGAGCGCTACGGCGACGATCGCCAGAAGATGAACCAGGCGATGATGGAGCTGTACCAGAAGGAGAAGGCGAACCCGCTCGCGGGCTGCCTGCCGATGCTGGTGCAGATGCCGGTGTTCTTCGCGCTCTACTGGGTGCTGCTGGAAAGCGTCGAACTGCGCCAGGCGCCGTTCATCGGCTGGATCCACAACCTCACCGCGCCCGATCCCTACTACGTGCTGCCGGTACTGAACGGGCTGGTGATGATCGCCACCCAGTTCCTCACGCCGACCACTGGCATGGACCCGACCCAGGCGAAGATGATGAAGGTCATGCCGGTGATCTTCTCGGTGGTGTTCGCCTTCTTCCCGGCGGGCCTGGTGCTGTACTGGACCGTCAACGGCGCGCTGTCGCTGCTGCAGCAGTGGATCATCATGCGCCGCCTGGACCGGCACGAAACCCGCGCCAAAGCCTGATGCGATGAGCAGCGCCGGCGACACCATCGCCGCCGTGGCCAGTGCGCCCGGCGCCGGGGGCGTCGGCGTGCTGCGCGTGTCCGGGCCGAAGGTGCCATCGATGGCGCATGCCCTCCTCGGCCGCGCGCCGCAGCCGCGCCACGCGCATTACGCCGCTTTCCGCGACGCAGCCGGCGCGGTGATCGACCGCGGCCTGCTGCTCTGGTTTCCCGCGCCGCGCTCGTTCACCGGCGAGGACGTGCTCGAACTGCACGCGCATGGCAGCCCCGTGCTGCTGCGCCTGCTGCTCGCGCGCGTCGTGGAACTGGGTGCGCGCCACGCCCGCGCCGGCGAGTTTTCCGAACGCGCGTTCCTCAACGGCAAGCTCGACCTCGCCCAGGCCGAAGCCGTTGCCGACCTCATTGCCAGCGGTTCGGCCGCCGCCGCGCGTGCGGCGCAGCGGAGCCTCGAGGGCGAGTTCTCGCGTCGCGTGCACGCACTCACGGACGCGGTCATCGCCTTGCGCTGCCGGATCGAGGCGGCCATCGACTTTCCCGACGAGGAGACCGGAGGTGCTCCGGCAGCCGACGCCGGTGCAGCGATCGAGGAACTGCGCCTGCAACTCGATGCGTTGCTGGCTGCGGCGCGCCGGGGCGTGCGCCTGGCCGATGGCCTGCACGTGGTGATTGCCGGGCGGCCCAACGTTGGCAAGTCCAGCCTCCTGAACGCCCTCGCCGCCAGCGAGCGCGCCATCGTCACCGAGATCGCCGGCACCACCCGCGACGTGCTGCACGAAACCATCGACATCGACGGCATCGCCCTTACCCTGGTCGACACGGCCGGGCTGCGTGACGCTGGCGACGTGGTCGAACGCGAAGGCATCCGCCGCGCGCGCGCGGAACTGGAACGTGCCGACGTGGCACTGCTGGTGACCGATGCCGGGCTCAATGCCGACGCCGGCCTGCTCGCCGGCCTGCGCGAAGATGCCACCCGCGTCGTCGTGCACAACAAGATCGACCAGGCCGGTACGCCACCGCACGCGACGCGCGAGGGGGAGGTCCTGCACGTATGGCTGTCCGCCCGCACCGGCAGCGGGCTCGACCTGCTCGCGCGCGAACTCGTCCGCCTCGCAGGGGATGGTGAGAGCGGCGAGGGCGCCTTCACCGCCCGCGCGCGGCATGTCGCTGCGCTTGAACGGGCATGCGGATACCTGGCGTCCGCGGCCGCGGCCCTCGCCGGCCAGGCG
>JAEZQS010000368.1 GCA_023412995.1 Pseudomonadota bacterium | reverse complement strand
CGGCGGCGGGGCCGCTTTTCCGCGTCGCCCTCGCTGTCCGCGGGAACCCCGGTTGCCGCGGCACGCCGGCGCTTAGGCGCCGGTGCAGCGGCGTCGGCGGCATTCGCGTCGGGTGGCGATGGCGGCTTGCGGCGGCGCGGGGGCTTGGGGGTGTCGCTCTCTTCCATCCTGCAAGTCTAGCGACCCGTGCCCGCGGGTGGGCGCATCGAGGCGTTGCCGCGGGTGGAGTTGACGGCACCGTCCGTCGTGGCGTGCTCGGCTATGCTCGGCTACTGCGCGGGATGCGCCGCGCACGCTGGAGGAAGGCATGAACTTCAGGTTCCCGCTGCGCTACCTGGCGCTCGCGCTGTGCGTGGTGGCGTTCGCCTGGGCAGCCGCCCACTGGCGCAGCAGCCACGGCATGCAGGTGCTCGCGCTCGTGGCCGGCGCACTGGTCCTCCTTGGCATCAGCGACCTGTTGCAGGTGCGCTCGACGCTGCGGCGCAACTACCCGGTGCTGTGCCACATCCGCTTCTTCTTCGAGGCGGTGCGGCCGATGCTGCGCCAGTACATCGTGGAATCGGACAACGAGGAAGTGCCCTTCTCGCACGTGCAGCGCGCGCTGGTGAAGCAGCGCGCGAAGAACCTGCTCGACGTGCGGCCGTTCGGCACCGAGCTCGATGTCTATGCCGAACGCTACGAGTGGATCAACCATTCCATCGCCCCGGCCGTCGTGGAGGACCACGATTTCCGCGTGGCGGTCGGCGGGCCGGCCTGCCGGCAGCCGTATTCGGCCAGCGTGTTCAACATCTCGGCGATGAGCTTCGGTTCGATTTCGCCGAATGCGGTGCGTGCGCTCAACGAGGGTGCGCGGCGCGGCGGCTTCTACCACGACACGGGGGAAGGGTCGCTCTCGGCCTATCACCGCGAGAACGGCGGCGACATCGTCTGGGAACTGGGATCGGGCTACTTCGGCGCGTGCGAACGTGCCGGCCTCTTCAGCGAGGAGCGTTTCGTCGAGAAGGCGCTGCTGCCGCAGGTGAAGATGATCGAACTCAAGCTGTCGCAGGGCGCCAAGCCCGGCCACGGCGGCGTGCTGCCCGCACCCAAGGTGAGCGCGGAGATTTCGGCGACGCGCGGCGTGCCGATGGGCGAGGACTGCATTTCGCCCGCGCGCCATTCCACCTTCGACACGCCCGAGGGGCTGCTGCGCTTCATTGCCCGCCTGCGCGATCTGTCGGGCGGCAAGCCGACCGGCTTCAAGCTCGCCATCGGCCATCCGTGGGAATGGTTCGGCATCGCCAAGGCAATGCGCACGACCGGCCTCCTGCCCGACTTCATCGTCGTCGACGGCGGGGAAGGCGGCACCGGCGCCGCGCCGCTCGAATTCAGCGACCATGTCGGCGCACCTCTTCGCGAGGCGCTCCTGCTGGTGCACAACACGCTGGTCGGACTGGACCTTCGCGGCGACATCCGCATCGGCGCCAGCGGCAAGGTGATCACCGCGATGGACCTTGCGCGGACCTTGGCGCTGGGCGCCGACTGGTGCAATGCCGCGCGCGGCTTCATGTTCGCACTCGGTTGCATCCAGTCGCAAAGCTGCCACACCGACCGCTGCCCCACCGGCATCGCGACCCAGGACGGCAGCCGCTGGATGAAGCTCGACGTGCCGGACAAGGCGGCGCGCGTGGCGACCTTCCACGAGAACACGCTGAAGGCGCTGCGTGACCTGATCCAGGCCGCCGGCCTCACGCATCCGTCGGAACTGGGGCCGGAACACGTGATCCGCCGCATCTCCTCGAACAAGGTGCGTTCGCTGGCGACGCTGTACTCCTTCGTGGAGCCGGGCGCGCTGCTGGGCGGGAGCGTGCCCGAACACGTCGTGTTCCAGCGCTTCTGGCGCGATGCGCGCGCCGACACGTTCGCTCCGCCGGGCACGCTGGCGGCGCGCCGCGCGACCAAGCTGCGCTAGTTGCGACAGGGGCGCACCGGATTGCGCAGGAGCGGTGCCGCCGCGAGCGCCAGCCGGCGCCGCGCCGGCGATCAGTTGGCCGGCACCACGCGCGCCGTCGTGTTGTAGCCTTCCACCTGCAGGTTCCAGCCGCCCAGCAGGCCGGAGGACACCGTCACGGCCGGGCTGTCGATGATCTTGCCGATGTAGAGCGCGCTGCCGCCCTTGATGCGCCACTTCTGGCCGTTCTCCAGCACCAGCACGCTGCCCGGGTTCCAGCCGCCGAACGCGCCGGCGATGCGGCTGCGCACGGTGCCGTCCTCGCCGGTATCGACCTTGGCGCGGCGGCCGAACCAGCTGTGCCGCTCGGTGACGGCGCTGGCGGTCTTCGCCTCCGATGCCGGCAGGCCAGCCGCCAGCTCGCCGCCGTTCTCGCGGATCCATTCCTCCAGCACCTGCAGCTGTTCGGGTGTCTGCTGGTCCAGGCCGGCCGCGCGGAAGCGCTCGCTGCCCATGGTCTTTTCGAGCGAGGAGACGGCTTTCTCCTGGGCGGCGAGGCCGCTGCCGACCGTCAGCAGGGCCAGCACCGCGAGGGCCGCGGGAAGACGGGCGAACAGGCGCATGGGGGGTCTCCGGCAATCGCGCGAGCGGGCGGCGCGAGTCTATCAGGATGGTGCCGCCACCCGGCAGGATCGACGCCGTCGCGCCGGGCCCGCGGCTGGCCGGCGCGGCCGCCGTTGCCGCTATGATCCGGCTTCGCCACCGGGGGAGCGGCCATGAGCCTGATCGCGCAACTCACGCGCCACAAGACCATCGAACAGCTGCAGGCCGAAGCCGGCGAGCGGCGCGATTTCCGCCGCACCCTCGGCGTCTGGCAGCTCACCGCGATCGGCCTCGGCGGCATCATCGGCGTCGGCATCTTCGTGCTGGCCGGGCAGCAGGCGGCGGCCAATGCCGGTCCCGCGGTGGCGCTCGCCTTCGTGATTGCCGGCATCGCCAGCGCGGCGGCGGCCCTGTGCTACGCCGAGTTCGCCGGCATGATCCCGGTCACGGGCAGCGCCTACACCTATGGCTACGCGGTGCTCGGCGAAGGCGTAGGCTGGCTGATCGGCTGGGACCTGCTGCTCGAATACGCGCTGATCGTCGCCGCCGTCGCCAGCGGCTGGTCGGGCTACCTGCAGGATCTGTTCGAGGCGGCGGGCTTCGCCCTGCCGGTGTGGGCGCAGGGCGCGATGGGCACCGGCGAAGGACGCGTCTTCAACGTCATCGCCGCCGCCGTGGCGCTTGCCGTCGCCGCGCTCCTCACGGTGCGCACGCAATGGGGCGCGCGCTTCAACACGGTCATCGTGGCAATCAAGATCGCCGGCGTGGCGCTGGTCATCGGCGTCGGCGTGTTCTACATCGACCCGGCGAACTGGCACCCGTTCATTCCCCCCGTGGTGGTCGATGCGGACGGCGTCAGCCACTTCGGCTTCAACGGCGTGGTCACCGCCGCCGCCGTGGTGTTCTTCGCCGTGTTCGGTTACGACACCCTGACCACCGCGGCGGAGGAATCGAAGGATCCGCAGCGCGACCTGCCGCGCGCGGTGCTGCTCTCGCTGGGCGTCTCGATGGCGCTGTACCTGACCATCTCGCTGGTGCTGACCGGCATCGTGCCGTACGCGACGCTCGCCAACGACGCGCCGGTTTCCAACGCGTTCCAGGCGCTCGGGCTCGACTGGGTGGGCGTGGCGATCTCGGTTGCGGCGGTCGCCGGCATCATCAGCGTGGTGTTCGCCTTCATGCTGGCGGCGGCGCGGATCTGGTTCGCGCTGGCGCGCGACGGGCTGCTGCCGGCCTGGTTCGCCAAGGTGCACCCGCGCTACGGCACCCCGCACCGGCCAACCCTGATCCTCGGGGTGCTGACCGGCCTTGCCGCCGGCGCGCTGCCGATCGGCGAGCTGGCCGAGCTGGTCAACATCGGCACGCTCTCGGCGTTCGTGGTGATCTGCGCCTCGATCATCGTGCTGCGCCACCGCCGTCCCGACGTTCCGCGTGCCTTCCGCACGCCGTGGGTGCCGCTGGTGCCACTGGTGGGCATCGGCTTCTCGCTGTGGCTGATCTCGCAGCTGCCGCCGATCACCTGGGAGCGCTTCCTGATCTGGATGGCGTTCGGCCTGGCGCTGTACTTCGGCTACGGCATCCGCCACAGCCGCCTCGGGCGGCAGGGCGCCGCGGCGGCGCCGGCCCGGCGCTAGCGCGTCGCGCGCGGGTTTCGTGCGAGAATCGCCGTCCGCACGCGCCCGTAGCTCAGCTGGATAGAGTACTGCCCTCCGAAGGCAGTGGTCGGGGGTTCGAATCCCTCCGGGCGCGCCAGCCTTTCGCCTGGCGCGTCGCCGCGCCCCGCCCCGCCCTCACGCCCGCGTCACCACCCGCACGTCGCCGCGGCGCGAGAGCACCGTGACCACGACCTCGTGGCGCGCCCGGCGCAGGGCGACGTCGAGGCTGCCTCTGCCGATGGCGAGCCGGCGCAGCACCACCTCGTCGAGGAAGTCGGGCAGCACCGGCTGGTCGAAGCGCACTTCCCCCGCCGCCGGATCGAAGCCGAGCCCGAGGCAGGATTGCAGCAGTGCCAGCGGTGCGGCGGCTGCCCAGGCCTGCGGCGAGCAGGCGACGGGATAGAAGGTCGGTCCGTGGCTGCGCTGGCGCGGGAACCCGCAGAAGAGTTCGGGCAGGCGCCGAAGGTCGATGTGGGTCGACGCGGAGAACAGGCCGCCGAACAGGCGCGCCGCCTCGCGCCGGAAGCCGTAGCGTGCGAAGCCGATGGCGACCAGCGCGTTGTCGTGCGGCCACACCGAACCGTTGTGGTAGCTCATCGGGTTGTAGCGCGGTTCGGTGGTGGCGAGCGTGCGCACGCCCCAGCCGGAAAAGGACGATCGCGCCATCAGCGTCGCGACCACGCGCGCGGCGCGTTCGGGATAGGCGATGCCGGTGAAGAGCGCATGCCCGGCATTGGACGTGCGGACGCGGCAGGGCCGCTTGTCGCCGTCCAGCGCGAGCACGTAGGTGCCGAGGGCCTCGTCGAAGAAGGCGGCGTCGAAGCGCTGGCGCAGCGCGTCGGCCCTGGCCACCAGGTCGCTGGCGCGGGCGTCCTCGCCGAGCAGGCGGGCCAGCATGGCGGCGGCGCGCCAGGCGGCATGCACGTAGCCTTGCACCTCCACCAGCGCGATCGGCCCGCGCGCCAGGGTGCCGTCGGCGTGGAAGACCGAATCCTGGCTGTCCTTCCAGCCCTGGTTGACCAGTCCTTCGGCGGTGCGGCGCCCGTATTCGACGAAGCCGTCGCCGTCCCGATCGCCCTCGTCGTCGATCCACTCGAGCGCCGCTTCGATGGCGGGCCAGAGGCCGCGCACCGTCTCCAGGTCGCCGCTGCGCTCCAGGTAGGCGCCTGCCAGCATCACGAACAGCGGCGTCGAATCGATGCTGCCGTAGTAGCGCCGGAACGGCACTTCGCCCAGTTCGGCCATTTCGCCGTGGCGCAGCTCGTGCAGGATCTTGCCCGGTTCCGCATCGGCGGCCGGATCGCGGCGGGTCGCCTGTTCGCGCGCGAGGAAACGCAGCACGCCGCGCGCCAGCGCCGGGTCGAACCAGAGCGTCTGCAGCGCCGTGATGAGGGCGTCGCGGCCGAACACGGTGCTGAACCAGGGAATGCCGGCGTACGGATACGGCCCGCAGGGGGTTTCCGTTTCCAGCATCGCGAGGTCGGAGCGGCTGCGCCGGACGGCTTCGTTGAAGATGTCGTTGGAGCCCTCGACCACCGCGGCACGCGCGCTCGCCGCGCGCAGCGCGCGCCGGGCATCGCGCAGCGCGACGAAGAAGGCGCGCCGCGGCGGCTGCCGAAGGCCCTCGCTGGCGCAGCGGATTTCCATGAACAGCACCCGGCGCGCGCGCGGCGCCAGCGTGAACTCGAGCGTCGCACGGGTGCCGGACAGGTGCGTCGGCGCCGGGTCGAAGCGCAACTGCGTCTCGCGCCGGCAGCCATCGAGGCCGGTGTAGGCGAGGGTGACGCGGTCCTCGCCGACCTGCGCCGCCTGCAGCTCGCCGCGACGCTCGCGGCGCGTGCCGCGCACCTCGAAAAGATCGGCGAAATCGGCGGCGAACGTGATGTCCAGGCGCAGGCGTTGCGGCCGGTCGGCGAAGCTGCGCACCACCAGCCGTTCGTAGCACGCGGCGTTCCACAGGAACAGCGAGCGACGCAGGTGCACGAGGTCGTGTTCCACCAGCAGGCGCCCCGCGCCATCCAGCAGGTCGGGATTGGTGAGGTCGCAGGTGAGCGTCGCGTTGTCGTCGCGCAAGGTCGAGCTCAGCAGCATCGGCCGCTGCCCGTCGATGGCGAGCTGCAGGTGCGACAGGTGGCGCGTGTCGCGGTAGTACACGCCCTGGGCACTGCCACTGCCGGCCAGCGCGTCGCCGTTGGCGTCGAACACGGCGAAGGCATCGCCCTGCTTGAGCGTGCTGGTGCGCTGCTCCTGCAGCGACGTGACGGCGGGGATGATGAACTGCGCCGCCTCCGCGCCGGCGGCCGCCGGCGCTGCCGGGACAAGCGCCGCGAGGTCGGGACGGGCCGTCATGCGGGCATCGCCTGCGGTCACGCCGCTACCGACAGGCGTGCCGGCTCGTCCAGCAGGCGACGGTAGGCGTCGAGGTAATCCATTGCCATGCGTTCGGCCGTGAAGCGCTGCTCGAAGCGCGCACGCACGCCGGCGCGGTCGATGCCGCCGATGTGCCGCACGGCGGCCACCGCCGCATCGCAGTCGTCGATGATGAAGCCTGTCACGCCCTCGTCCACCACCTCGGGTACCGAGCCGGAACGGAACGCGACCACGGGCGTGCCGCAGGCCATCGCCTCGATCATCACCAGCCCGAACGGCTCCGGCCAGTCGATCGGGAACAGCAGCGCCGCGGCCCCGCCGAGGAGGTCCGCCTTCTGCGCCTCGTCCACTTCGCCGATGTATTCGACGCCCGGGTGCGCCGCCACCAGCGGCGCCACGTGCCGGTCCCAGTACCCCTGGTCGACCGGATCCACCTTGGCCGCGATCTTCAGCGGCAGGCCGGCACGCGCGGCGATTTCGATGGCGCGGTCGGGCCGTTTCTCCGGCGAGATGCGGCCGACGAAGGCGAGGTAGCGGCCGGGCGGCGCGGGGTTGAAGCGCAACCGGCCCGCGCGGATTCCGTGCGGAACGTTGGCGAGCCAGCATACCGGCGGCATCGGCGCGCGCTGGCTGGCCGAGATCGACACCAGCGGCATGTCGGCGAAGGCGCGATAGAAGGGTGCCAGTCCGGGCAGGTCCAGCCGCCCGTGCAGCGTGGTGAGCGAGCGCGCGCCGAGTGCCCGCACCAGCGGAAAGTGCAGCAGGTCGATGTGGAAGTGCAGGACGTCGAACTCGCCGGCGCGCCTTCGCACCTCTTCCAGCATCAGCACGTGGTGGGGCACCGGGTCGCGAAACGTGGGGTTGAGGCGCAGGGCACGGTCGACGCACGGCACGAGCTCCGCAGCGGTGGTCGAGTCGCCGCTGGCGAACAGCGTCACTTCATGGCCCTGGCGCACCAGTTCCTCGGTGAGGGCGGACACGATGCGTTCGGTGCCGCCGTAAAGCCGCGGTGGACAGGCTTCGGCGAGCGGGGCGATCTGGGCGATCTTCATGCAGGCTCCGGAAAGAAGGCGCACGGCGCCCGCTCGCAGGCCTGTCGGAACGCGGCCCCGCGGCGTCGTGCATGGAGGCATGGTCGGGCAAAGCGGCGCCGACAGCGTGAACACCGGTGAAGCGGACGCCGCCGTCGCGGCGAGGAGCCCCGCGGGCGGGACGCGACGTGCCGGCGCCTGGCTGGCGGGATGGTGCACGTCGGCCTGGCGGCCGCGGGGTCGCGTGGATGCCGCTGCCGCCCGCGCACGCTTCCGCGTGCCGGCGGCGACGGGCTATACTCCCGGAAATCCATGCGCCCGCGGCGATGTCGTGCCGCCTGCCCCGGCAAGGACCATCCAGTGAGCAATCCCATCAGCAAGACCGACGCGGTCTTCCTCAAGCATTTCGCCATGGTGATCGGCTTTCTCGTGCTGGTCGCCCTGCTGCTGGGCGCGCTGGCTCTGCTGATCTATGCGAAGAACCCGCCGCCGAAGAATCCCGCCAGGGCCGAGATCCTGCAGCAGCGGATCGCACCGGTGGGCGCCGTGTATGCCGGCGACACGGGGCGCGCGGCCATGCAGGCGGCGCAGGAAGCCGCCGCGGCTGCCGCCGCGTCGCAGGTGGCGTACGGCGGCACCACCGACGGCAAGGAAATCTACGACCAGCTCTGCCACAGCTGCCATACCGCCGGCGTCGCCGGCGCGCCCAAGGTCGGCGACCATGCCGCCTGGGGCCCGCGCATCGCGCAGGGCATCGACACCCTCGACACCCATGCCATCCACGGCTTCACCGGCCAGACCGGCGTGATGCCGCCCAAGGGCGGCAACCCGGCGCTCACCGACGAGCAGGTCAAGGCCGCGGTGGCTTTCATGGTCGACCAGTCGAAGTAGCGCGCGAACGGGGCCGCCGCGCCGCTGCCCTGCCGCGGATATCCGCTGCGCCTCAGATCCGCCGCTGCAGCCGCGCGCGTTCGACGGCGGCATGCTGCACGAGTGCGGGGAAGAACGCCTCGAAATGCCGTTGCAGCGGCGCCGCCACGGCCTCGATCGCGTGCAGGGCGCTGGCGACCGGGTTGGCGCGTGACAGGCGCTGCGACACCCCCTCGAAGACCGAACCGATGACGGGCCGACTGGCGTAGGCCGCCGGCAGGTCGTTGAGCGCAAGATAGCGCGCGAAAGCGTGCATCCGCGGCGGCAGCTCGGCCGCGCGTTGGCGCAGCAGGGCCTGCACCTGGCGCGAGAAGTCCGGCAAGCTGCCGGCGGCATGGCGCGGCCAGTCGCGTGCCAGCAGGTGGTCGAACCAGATATCGACGAGGATGCCGGCGTAGCGCCGGTACGGCGGCGCGAACAGCGCGCGCGCCGCCACCACCTCGGGGTGGGCGTCGGTCCATGCATCGACGGACCGGTGCAGGGCGATGCCCTCGCGGATCCCGGCTGCCAGTGCCGGATCGATGCCACCGCGCAGGAAATCGGCGACCAGGCTCCCCAGCATCCGGTCGTCTCCCGGTGCGGCGAGCAGGGCGTGGGCCAGGTGGTTCATCGCGGTTCCTCCAGCGGCAGTCCCCGCGCGCCGCCCTCGTTTTATCGCCTGCAGGGAAGCCGCACGGCAGCGCCATGCGATCCCCGCCACGGACATTCCCGTATCATCCGCCACATGGTCCAGAAGACGCCGACCTCCGCGCTGCCCGCCTTTCCCGAAGTTGCCGGCAGCCTGCTGCTGCCTGGTCCCGCCGGGGCGATCGAGCTGGCCTGCGACCTGCCGGAAGCGGACGTGGCGGAGCGCGCGGGCGTGGCGATCATCTGCCACCCGCATCCGCTGCACGGCGGCACCATGCGCAACAAGGTGGTGACGATCGTCGAGCGCGCGCTGCTGGAACTGGGGCTCGCCACCGTGCGCTTCAATTTCCGCGGGGTCGGCCGCAGCGAGGGCGAGCACGACAACGGCGCCGGCGAGACCGACGACGTCATCGCGATCGCGCACTGGCTGCGCCAGGTGCGTTCCGGCGATGCCCTCTGGCTGGCGGGATTTTCCTTCGGCAGCTACGTGGCGTTGCGCGCCGCGCCGCGGGTGGAGCCGGCGCAACTCGTGCTGGTGGCGCCGCCGGCCGGCCGCTGGGATTTTTCCATGGTGCAGCCGCCGGCGTGCCCTTGGCTGATCGTGCAGGGCGAGGAAGACGAAGTGGTCGAGCCCAAGGCGGTGTTCGACTGGGCGGCGTCGCTGAAGCCGGCGCCGCACCTGGTGCGCATGCCGGAAACCTCGCACTTCTTCCATCGCCGCCTGATGGACCTGCGCGGCGTGCTGAAGAACGCGCTGGCGGGCAACCTGCCGCCCCGTCGCGACGGCCAGCCATGAGCGGCAACGACCCGTCGCCCGGCGAGTCGCCGGGCGCGCGCTACCGTGCCGGCGTCGAGGCCGGCGAGTGGCAGGACGATCCCGCCCAGCACGTGGCGCTGGCCGCGCTCGACCGGCTCTGGCGCGACCTCGGCGACGGCGCGTCGCCCTCGCTCTGGCAGCGCCTGCGCGGCCGCGCTGCCGCGCCGCGCGGCATCTACCTCTGGGGCCGGGTCGGCCGCGGCAAGACCTTCCTCTGCGACCTCTTCATCGCCTCGCTTGCGACGCCGCGCAGGCGCCGCGTGCACTTCCATCACTTCATGCGCGAGGTCCACGCGGAACTGCGCTCGCTCGACGGACGCAGCGATCCGCTCGAGGAAGTTGCCGCGCGCATGGCCGCCGAGGTGCGCGTGCTGTGCCTGGACGAGTTCCACGTCGGGGACATCGGCGATGCCATGATCCTCGGCAACCTGCTGCGCGCGCTCTTCGCCCGTGGCGTGGTGCTGGTGACGACGTCCAACACGCCGCCGCGCGAGCTCTACCGCGACGGCCTGCAACGCGAGCGGTTCCTGCCCGCCATCGACGCGCTGGCCACGCACTGCGAGGTGGTGGAACTGGATTCCCCGCGCGACTGGCGCCTGCGCGCGCTGAGGCAGGCGCCGGTGTACCTGACCCCGGCCGGTGCCGAGGCCGAGCGGAAGATGCTGGCGATCTTCCGCCGCGTCGGCCACGGCGACCTGCGCGAGGATTTCGCGCTGCAGGTCAACGGCCGTGCGCTGGCAGTGCGGCGCGAAGCGGATGGCGCGATCTGGTTCGGTTTCGATGCATTGTGCGACGGGCCGCGCGCGGTGGCCGACTACATCGAGCTGGCACGTGCCTACCACACGCTGCTCGTGTCCGCGGTCCCGCAGTTCACGCCGCAGACCGAAGACCCGGCGCGGCGCTTCATCGAACTGGTGGACGAAGCCTACGACCGCGGTGTCAAGCTGGTGCTGTCGGCAGCCGTGCCGATCGTCGAGCTGTACGACGGCGACCGCCTGCGCGCCGAATTCGCACGCACCGAATCGCGCCTGATCGAGATGCAGAGCGAGGATTACCTCGCGCGGCCGCACGCGCCGTGAGCCCGCGCGCGCGCTCCTGGCTGACGGCCGGCGCGCTGCTGGCGGTGCTGCTGTACGCCTGCGCGCTGCAGGGCGTGCGGCCGCTCTATTCGCCCGACGAGGGCCGCTACACCGACGTCGCCCTGATGATGCTGGCCGATGGCGACTGGCTGCACCCGATGCTGCACCCGGAAGTACCGCACTGGTCCAAGCCGCCGCTGACCTACTGGTCGATTGCCGCCAGCCTCGCCGTGTTCGGCCATTCCGAGTGGGCGGCCCGCCTGCCGGGCGCGCTCGCCTTTGCCGGCACCATCCTGCTGCTGGTCCGGCTCGGCCGACGCTTCGTCCCGGCACAGCCCGGGCTCGCGGGGCTGGTGTACGCGACCTTCGTGTTGCCGCCACTGGCCGCCAACCTCGTCACCACCGACACGCTGCTGGCCTTTTTCTCGGCGTTGCAGGCAGTTGCCTTCGTGTCGCTCTGGTGGGCGGACGATCCCGCGCGCGCGCGGCGCGCCGGAATGCTGCTCGGCCTTGCGGCCGGCCTCGCGTTCCTCACCAAGGGACCTCCGGGCCTGCTGGTGCTGGCTGGCTGCCTGCTGTTCGCGGGAATGCAGGAAGGCGTCGCCGGGCTGCGCCGGGTCCTGCGCTGGCCCGTGCTGCTGGTGTTCCTCGTCGTCGGCGGCAGCTGGTACCTGCTGATCGCGCTGCAGGAGCCGTCGGTGCTGCGCTATTTCCTGGTGGAGGAAGTGGTCAACCGCGTCGCCTCCGACCGCCTGCACCGCAATGCGGAGTGGTACGGCGCCATCGTGGTGTACCTGCCGACGCTGCTGATTGGAACGTTGCCGTGGATGCCGCTGCTGCTGGTTGCGGCCTGGCGGCATCGCCGCGGATGGCGCGCGCACCTGCGCGAGGATCCCGCGCTCGCGCTACTGGCCTGCTGGGTGCTGCTGCCGCTCGCGGTCTTCGTGCTGGCCCGCTCGCGGTTGCCGCTTTATCTCCTGCCGCTGTTCGCGCCGCTCGCGCTGCTGGTCGCGCGCCGGCTCGCGGTGTTCGCGCCGACGCGATGGCAGGCCGGGCTGCTGGTTGCCTGGTGCCTGCTCCTGGCCGGCCTGCGTGCGGTGCCGGCATTCCTCGACATCGCCGCCGACGACCGCGCGCTCGCCGACGCGATCAGCGAACGATTGCCGTCACCGCCAGGCGAAGTGGCCTTCGTCGCCACCGCGCCGCGCTTCGGACTGCGCTTCTACCTCGGCAGCGTGATCGAGCGGATCGACCTGCCCGATGCCGGGCCGACGCCACAGGCGCAGGACCTCACCGGCGAGCTGCTCGAACACGAGGGCTGCCGCCTGTTTGCCGTGCCGACGGCCAGCCTTCCCGCGCTGGTGCGGGGGCTGGATGGCGCGGGCGTGCGAACGCAGTCGCTCGGCACGGCGCGCGGCTACGCGCTGTTGGCGGAATTCAGCGACGATTGCGCCTGGCGCCCCGGCACCGGGACTATGCTGGCGCGATGAGCAGCCCGTCCCGTACCGGAAGCGGCGAAGCGACCGACCACGGACCGCTTGGCCACACCGTCGCCTACCCCCAGCGTTACGACCCGCGCCTGCTGCATCCGCTGCCGCGTGCCCCGGGCCGCGCTGCCCTGGGGATCGGAGCTGCGCTGCCGTTCCACGGCGTGGACATCTGGAACGCCTACGAGCTGTCGTGGCTGGATCCGCGCGGAAAGCCCGAGGTGGCGGTCGCCGAATTCCGTGTTCCGGCAACGTCGCCGAACCTGGTCGAGTCCAAGTCCTTCAAGCTGTACCTCAACGGCTTCAACGGCGAGCGCATCGGCGAAGGCGAACTGGAGCGGCGTTTGCGCGAGGACCTTGCCCAGGCGACCGGCGCCGACATCGGCCTCGTGCTCACCGCACCGCGCACCCTCGCCGCCATCACGCTGGCGCCGCTTGCGGGGGAGTCGATCGACGGCGCGCCCATCGACATCGACTGCTACGGCCCGCCCGACCCCTCGCTGCTCGGCACGACGGGCGAGGGCGCGGTGGTCGAGGAAACGCTGGTATCGGACCTCCTGCGCTCCAACTGCCCGGTGACCGGGCAGCCGGACTGGGCCAGCGTGCAGGTGCGTTACCGGGGCGCGCGCATCGACCGCGCGGGGCTGCTGCGCTACCTCGTTTCCTTCCGCACCCATGCCGGTTTCCACGAGCAGTGCGTCGAGCAGGTCTATTGCGACCTGCTGCAGCGCTGCCAGCCCGAACGGCTGTGGGTGTACGCCCGCTACACCCGCCGTGGCGGGCTGGACATCAATCCGTGGCGCAGCAGCGAGCCCGGACAACCGGCCAATACGCGCAGCGTGCGGCAATAGCGCGGGCAGGGTTGCCGTACTCATCGGCGGTTAAGCCCGCTGGCGTCTAATGGAGCGTCGCAGCCCGACCACGAGGGGATCCATGACCACCACCCGCAATCCTGATTTCGGCAACGTCAAGGGCGGCAGCGCATCGAGCGCGGCCGAGCCCGCGCAGAAGGCGGATTTCGGCAACGTGCAGTCGGGCGCGTCCAGCACGGCACCGGCCCGCAGCGACGCGCAGCGCGCGCAGACCTACACCGTCAACAAGGGCGATTCGCTCTCGAAGATCGCGCGCGCGGTGTATGGCGACGCCAACCGCTGGCACGACATCTTCGCCGCCAACCGCGACCAGATCGACGATCCCAACCTGATCCACCCGGGACAGGTGCTGAAGCTGCCCGACGATTCCGGTTCCACTGCCCGCAACACCCCCGATTCCGACGCCTGAAGACCTGGAGGTCACGCCCATGAGCAAGCATTCCCGGCTGGTCCCGCTGGTCGCGGTCCTCGCCTGCGCGTTCGCGCTGTCCGCATGCAACCGCGACGAAGGGACCGACACCACGGCCACCGTGCCGCCCGCCACCACCACGCCGCCGGTGACCACGCCGCCACCGGTCACCACGCCACCGGCCACCACCACGCCGGCTCCGGCCACGGTCAGCGTGGCCTCGGTCGACCTCGGGACCGCGGTGGGCGCCGACCAGCGGGTCAGCACGCCATCGACCACGTTTGCGCCGACCGACACCATCTACGCGGCGGTCTCCACCACCGGCACCGCGCCCAATGCCGTGCTGAGCGCGAAGTGGACCTACCAGGATGGCCAGACGGTCAACGAGTCGAGCCAGACCATCGCGCCCAACGGGCCTGCCGTGACCAGCTTCCACATCAGCAAGCCCGATGGCTGGCCGGCCGGCAGCTACAAGGTCGAGATCATGCTGGATGGCCGCAGCGTCGCGACCAAGGACTTCACGGTCCAGTAACTACGCAAAGGAAAGATCTGGAACGCGGCGCGGGGAACCGTGCCGCGTTTTTTTTGCCGATCCCCGCGCTGCCTGGAAGGCACGCGGCGTTCGATCGGCCCATTTCGCGCCGGCAGCCGAGGGGCTGCCGTCCCTCAGGCTGCGAACTCGTGGTGCTCCGAGGCAAAGCCGAGTGCGATCGCGCCGGTGCCCACGTTGACCATCCCGGTCATGCTCATCGCGGTCTCGAACACCTCGACGCCGGCCGCGGCGCAGGTTTCCCGCAGCGCCTCGTAGCCGGGCAGCGCCGCCAGTTCGGCAAGGTCGCCGCCGTAGCTCAGGCACAGGGTCGGCGCGAGCAGCCCTTCCCGCACCCGGCGGGCGGCAAACGCCAGCAGCTCGCGGACGCCCTGCTCGAAGCCGCGCACCTTGGCCACCGGCCCGGTCTCGCCGCGGAACGCGCGCAGGATCGGCTTGATGTCGAGCGCGCTGCCCAGCGCGGCCGTCATCCAGCCGACGCTGCGGTCCCCCTTCTTCTGCGCCCGCGCCCGCAGGTAGTAGAGGTCGCGCGGGAGCATGAAGGCGCAGGTGTTGCGGGCGATCGCTTCCAGCCGCTCGCGCATCGCACCGGGACTGGCCCCGCTCGCGCGCAGCCGCACCGCTTCGACGGCCGTGACGCCCTGGCCGGCAAACAGCGAACCGGTGTCCATCACGCGCAGCAGGAAGGGCCCGGGCACGCCGGCGTCGCGGCGGATCGGTCGGTAGTCCTTCAGCACGGCGTAGCTTGCCTGGCTCGCGTTGGCATGAATGGGACTGCGCGTCGAGGTGATCGTCAGGCAGAAGACGCAGTCGTAGTCGACCACCAGGCGATCGAGGAACAGGTCGCGGATCTGCGCCGCGCTGAACGGCTCGGTCTCGGCATCGTGGCCGCGCGCGCCGAGGTCCTCGGAGAGGAAGTGCTGGATCGCCGCCGGGTCGCGGTCGTCCACCAGCACGTCGCTGCCGATGTGGATGGTGATCGGCAACACCACGATGCCGTTCGCCTGCAGGTAGTCGAATGGCAGGTCGCAGGCGGAATCCACCACGATGCCGATGCGCATGCGCTCCCCCTTGCCTGGGCCGCGGCGCCACTGCGGCGCGTCGTGCAATCGTTCCCGGCCGGGCAGGCCCACGGTAGCACGCCTGTCACGCGCCGGGCTGGCGCAGCGCAGCGAAGCAGCGTACCGCCCGCACCGGCCGGCGCTTCATTGCGGCGCGCCGACGCGCGACAATGCCCGACTGCCCGCCCCACGGCGGACCCGCTGACGCCAAACGGAGAACCCCATGTCGCCATCCGCCCCCACGCCGCCCGCCGGCGGCGCCCGGATCACCATCGCCAACGGCGTGCTGTCCGTGCCCGACAATCCGATCATTCCCTTCATCGAGGGCGATGGCACCGGCCCGGACATCTGGCGCGCCGCCGTGCGGGTGTTCGATGCCGCCGTCGAGAAGGCCTACGCCGGCAAGCGCCGCATTCACTGGATGGAAATCCTCGCCGGGGAAAAGGCCTTCAACACCGTCGGCAACTGGCTGCCCGACGAGAGCGTCGAGGCCTGCCGCGACTACCTCGTCTCGATCAAGGGTCCGCTTACCACCCCGGTCGGTGGCGGCATCCGTTCGCTCAATGTCGCGCTGCGCCAGATGCTCGATCTCTACACCTGCCTGCGCCCGGTGCGCTGGTTCAAGGGCGTCCCTTCGCCGGTGAAGGACCCGTCGCAGGTGGACATGACGATCTTCCGCGAGAACACCGAGGACATCTACGCCGGCATCGAATTCCAGCAGGGCACGGAGGAGGCGAAGCGCTTCGCGGCGCTGCTGGCCGAGCACTTCCCCGACCGCTACCGCAAGGTGCGCTTCCCGGAGAGCTCCGGGTTCGGCATCAAGCCGGTCTCGCGCGAGGGCACCGAACGCCTGGTGCGCGCGGCGCTGAAGTATGCGGTCGACAACGACCGTTCCTCGGTGACGCTGGTGCACAAGGGCAACATCATGAAGTTCACCGAGGGCGCGTTCCGCGACTGGGGCTATGCCCTGGCGAAGGACGAGTTCGGCGCGACCGACCTCGATGGCGGCCCGTGGATGACGTTCCGCAACCCGAAGTCCGGCAAGGCCATCACGGTCAAGGACGTCATTGCCGACGCCTTCCTGCAGCAGATCCTGCTGCGCCCCGCCGAGTACGACGTGGTGGCGACGCTGAACCTCAACGGCGATTACCTGAGCGACGCGCTGGCGGCGCAGGTGGGCGGCATCGGCATCGCGCCAGGCGGCAACATCAACTACGTCACCGGCCATGCCGTGTTCGAGGCGACCCATGGCACCGCGCCGAAGTACGCCGGGATGGACAAGGTCAACCCGGGTTCGGAGATCCTTTCCGGCGAGATGATGCTGCGCTACATGGGCTGGACCGAAGCCGCCGACGCAATCATCCACGCAATGGACAAGGCGATCGCGGCAAAGGAAGTGACCTACGACTTCGCGCGCCTGATGGAAGGGGCGACCGAGGTCAAGTGCTCGGAGTTCGGCGACCGCCTGATCGCCGCGATGTGAGGAAAGCGCGGGGCAAAGGAAAAGGGGCGCCGCCCGGCGCCCCTTTCCGACCGTGGAGGACGCGTGGTCAGACCGGCGGACGCCCGCGGCGCCCCATCACCAGCGAGGCGATGAAGAGGATCAGGAAAACGACGAACAGGATCTTCGCGATGCCCGCTGCCGCGCCGGCGACGCCGGTGAAGCCGAGTACCGCGGCGATCAATGCAATGACCAGGAAAACGATGGCGTAGTGCAGCATGACAATCTCCTTTACGCATTGTGCGATGGAACGGTTGCCGTGCCGTTGCGGAGCCGTGCTGGCACGCCTGACACGCCTGACACGCTGACGTTTTTCCAATGAATCGGTCATGACCGCTGCCCGGGTGTGCTCAGCCGCGGGCCCGGTTCGCGGCTGTGCTAGGCTGCCCGCGCGACCTGCGCGTCCCCTTCGGCTGCGCGCCACCCCAGAGGAATGACTCCGATGAAGAAGCTCGCCTTCCTGCTGCCGTCCCTGCTTGCCTTCGCCGCCTGTGGTCCGGCCGCGGCGCCGCCGCCGGCAACCGCCTCCACCCCGGATGCCGCGCTCGACCAGCCGGCTGAAACGGTGCCGCCGCAGAGCGCCGCCCAGGCCGATGCGAGCCGCATCGATGCCGCCCTCGCCGGCAGCTGGCGCGATGCGGCCAGTCGTGCCCGCGACAAGTACCGCCATCCGAAGGAAACGCTCGCCTTCTTCGGCGTGCAGCCCGGTTCCACCGTCATCGAGATCACCCCCGGCGGCGGCTGGTACACCGAGGTGCTGGCGCCGATGCTGAAGGGGTCGGGCACCTTCATTGCCGCCATCGCTGCCGACTCCAGTTCGGAGTACGCGCAAAAGAACAACGAGAAGTACCGGGCGAAGCTGCAGCAGCACGCCTCCGACTTCGGCGACGTCAAGCTGGTCGAGTTCGATCCGCGCGCGCCGGTGCTCGGCGAGCCGGCATCGGCCGACTTCGTGCTGACCTTCCGCAACGTCCACAACTGGGCCAGCGCCGGTACCGCGCCCGCCATGTTCAAGGCCTTCTTCGACGTGCTGAAGCCGGGCGGCGTGCTCGGCGTGGTGGACCATCGCGCGGCGGCCGGTGCACCGACCGACAAGCCCGGCGAATCGGGGTACCTGCCAACGGACTACGTCATCAAGCTGGCTACCGACGCCGGCTTCACGCTCGAGGCGCAGAGCGAGGTGAATGCCAATCCGAAGGACAGCAAAGATTACGAAAAGGGTGTCTGGACGCTGCCACCGAGCCTGACGCTCGGCGACAAGGATCGCGAGAAGTACCTGGCGATCGGCGAGTCGGATCGCATGACGCTGAAGTTCGTCAAGCCGGCCGCCGACCGCATTTTCCACCAGGACGTCGACGCTCCGGCCAAGCCCGCCACGACCGGGACTCCCGCCGAAGGGTGATCGTCCGGTCC
>JAEZQS010000367.1 GCA_023412995.1 Pseudomonadota bacterium | reverse complement strand
CCGCGGGCGCCGGCGGCGGTGCGGGCAGCGGCGGCAGCGGTGGCAACGCGCCTTCGGCTGGCGCGGGGTCGTTGCTCATCGGCGGTGGCGCTCCGGCGCGGGGACGCAGCGGGCAGGGTGCTCGGCTAAGATCGCGCCACGAGTCCCCCGACCCATGCCTGCCATCTTACATCGCCACCTGCCGCGACCCGCGCGCGAGCTGCGGGTAACCCTGCGCCTGGCGTTGCCGCTGGTGGCCGGGCAGCTGTCGGCCGTCGGCATGAACGTGGTGGATGCGCTGCTTGCCGGCCACCTCGACGCGCACACCCTCGGCGCCGTCGCCCTCGGCACGGGCGTGTGGTCGCTCGCCATCGTCGCTGCCATCGGCGTGATGATGTCGCTGCCGCCGTCGGTATCCCAGCTCGATGGCGCCGGGCGGCGCGAGGCGATCGGGCCGCTGTTCCGCCAGGCGCTGTGGCTGGCGCTGGGGCTCGGCATCGTGTTCGCACTGGCGGTGCGCTACGGCGGCGCGCTGCTGGTGGCGAACATCGGCATCGATCCGCCGCTGGTGCCGGACGTCGTGCGCTTCCTGCACGCGATCGCCTTCGGCGCGCCGGCGCTCACCCTCTATTTCACCCTGCGCGGCCTCGGCGAAGGCATCGGCGTGACCCGCCCCACCATGTATTTCGCTCTGTTCGGTCTGCTGCTGCTCGGTCCCATCGGGTATGCGCTGATGTACGGGGCAGGGCCGCTGCCGCGCCTCGGCGCGCTCGGCAGCGGCATCGCCACCGCGCTGGTGCTGTGGCTGCAGGCGCTCGCGTTTGCGCTCTACGTGGCGCGCAGCCGCCACTACCGCGGCCTCGACCTGTTCGCGCGGATGGAACGGCCGAACCGGGCGGCGATCGCGGGCCTGCTGCACATCGGCGTTCCGATGGGCGTGACCCTGCTGATGGAGGCCGGTCTTTTCGTCGCCACGGCGCTGGTCATCGGCACGCTCGGCACGGACGCGGTGGCGAGCCACCAGGTGGCGGTGAACGTCGCCTCGATCGCCTTCATGGTGCCGCTCGGGCTGGCGCTGGCCACCACCGTGCGGGTGGGCAACGCCGTCGGCCGCGGCGATGCGGAGGGCGTGCGCCAGGCGGGCCGGGTCGGCATCGGCCTCACCCTCGCCACCCAGTGCGTCTCCGCCGGCCTGATGCTGCTGCTGCCGGTGCACATCGCCGCGCTCTACACCAGCGACCCGGCCGTGATTGCGCTGGCCGCGCAGCTGCTGGTGCTGGCGGGGCTGTTCCAGCTGTCAGACGGCATCCAGGTGGCCGCCAACGGCGCCCTGCGTGGCCTCAAGGACACCCGCATCCCGATGTTCATGACGATGTTCGCCTACTGGGGCGTGGGCATGCCGGTCGGCTGGTGGCTGGCGTTCCCGCGTGGCTTGGGCGCGCGCGGCATGTGGATGGGACTGATCGCGGGCCTCACCGTGGCGGCGGTGCTGCTGACCCGCCGCTTCTGGAAGCTGGTCCGCCTTCCCGCGCCGCCTGGCGCCTCGATGGGGTAGGCTTGCCAGCCTCCCCGCAACGCGTGGCGCCGCCACGGCAGGCCGATGCCCAACCGATCCCCCGGCGTGATCCGCCGCTTCTTCGGCGCCGCGTGGCGCGCGCTCGACTTCACCCGTCGCCTGGTCTTCAACCTCGTCTTCCTCGCCATCGTTATCGCGGTGCTGGCGGCCTTGGTGAGTTCGCGCCCGGCGGTCGCGCCGCGCACCACCCTGGTGCTGGACCCGGCAGGCGCCGTCGTCGAGCAGTACAGCAGCGACCCGGCGCAGCGCGCGCTGTCCGCCCTCGCCGGTGACGCGTCGGCCGAGGTGCAGCTGCGCGACCTCCTGCGGGTGATCGATGCGGCGGCGCGCGACGAGCGCATCGAGCGCATGGTGCTGATGCCCGACGACATCCGCGACATGGGCTTCGCCACCGCACGCGAACTGGGCGCCGCGCTCGACCGCTTCCGCGCCAGCGGCAAGGAGGTCGTCGCGGTGTCGGGCGGCATGGGGCAGGACCAGTACCTGTTGGCGGCGCATGCCGACCGCATCCTGCTCGATCCGGACGGCGCCGTGCTGCTGGAAGGGCTCGCCAGCTATCGCAGTTACTTCAAGGATGCCCTCGACGCGCTTGGCATCGAAGTGCACCTGATCAAGGTCGGCACGTTCAAGTCGGCGGCGGAGCCCTTCGTGCGCAGCGACGCCTCGGAAGCGTCGAAGGAAGCCGATGCCTACTGGATGGGCGGCCTGTGGAACGACTACCTCGCGGAAGTGGCGTCCCTGCGCAAGCTCGATCCCACGGTGCTGGCCGACGACATCGCCCACGCCGACGAACGCATTGCCGGGCACGACGGCGACCTCGCGCGCCTCGCGCTCGACCAGCGCCTGGTCGACCAGCTCGCCACCCGCAACGAGGCGCGCCAGCTGCTGCGCGCGGCGGGCGTCGCCGAAGGGAGCGACGGCTTCCGCCAGGTGGATTTCCGCCATTACCTCGCCACCCTCGGTCCCGACTCGCTGCCGGCGCCCGGCCCGGTGGTGGCGGTGGTCGTGGCGCAGGGCGAGATCGTTCCCGGCGAGCAGCCGCCGGGGCGCATCGGCGGCGAGTCCACCGCGCAGCTGGTGCGCGCGGCGCGCGAGGACGATGGCGTCGCGGCCATCGTGTTGCGGGTGAACTCGCCCGGTGGCGATGCGTATTCGTCCGAGCTGATCCGGCGCGAGCTCGAGCAGGCGCGCGCCGAAGGCAAGCCGGTGGTGGTGTCGATGGGCGACGTCGCCGCCAGTGGCGGCTACTGGATCGCGATGGCGAGCGACGAGATCTGGGCAGAACCCAACACCATCACCGGTTCCATCGGCATCTTCGGGCTGTTCGTGACGGTGCCCGAGGCACTGGCCAGGCTCGGCATCCACACCGACGGCATAGCCACCACGCCGCTGGCCGGCGCACTGGACATCCGCCGGCCGTTGTCACCGCAGCTCGAATCCATCCTCGAGAGCGTGATCCGCCGCGGCTATGCGCAGTTCATCGGCAAGGTCGCGGACGCGCGCGGGCAGACGCCGCAACAGGTGGACGCGGTTGCGCAGGGCCGCGTATGGACCGGCGCGCAGGCAAAGGAGCGCGGGCTGGTCGACCAGCTGGGCGGGCTCGAGCAGGCGATCGGCGCGGCGGCCACGCGCGCCCAGCTCGGCACCGGTTACCGCGTGCGTTACGTCGAACGGCCCATGAGTGCGTGGGAGCGCTTCGCGCTCGACGTCAGCGACAGCCAGGCGGCCGCGCTGCTCGCGCGCCACGTCGGCTTCGCACTGCCGGCGGTCGCATGGCCCGCCAGACAGGTGCGCGGCGTCGCCGGCCTGGTCGAATCCCTGCGCGGCCGCCGATACGGCGCCTTCGCCCACTGCTTCTGCGACCTGCGCTGACGCGTGCCCGTGCGGGGGCGACCATGGGCGAGGCCCGAGACGTCGGACTCCGTGCCTGAGAAACCCACGAAGCGGCAGAAGCTGGAAGAATGAACCACGAAGGACACGAAGGACACGAAGACGAGCCAGAGCGAAAAGGTCGAAACACCGGGCACACCGGGGACGAGCACATCGTCTGCCGGAGTGCGGCCGCCGCTCCCCACCCGACGCCAACCTCAGCCCCCAGCCCCAGCC
>JAEZQS010000362.1 GCA_023412995.1 Pseudomonadota bacterium | reverse complement strand
GCCGCCGCGGGCGCGGGCGCGGGCGCGGGCCTGCCGGGGATGCCAGCGGCGCAGCAGGCCGGCACCCTGGCCTTCCTCGCCGACCTGGCGCAGCAGCTGGCGGTCTCGCTCGACCTCGGCCAGACCCTGTCCGAAGTCGTGACCCGGGTGGCGGCCTTCATGCAGGTGGAGGCGGCCTCGCTGTTCCTGCTGGATCCGTCCACCGGCGTGCTCGTATGCGAGGTCTGCGTCGGGCCGGTGGACATCCGCGGCACGCGGCTCGCCGTCGGCCAGGGCATGGTCGGCCGCGCCGTGGCGGAGAACGCGACCCAGGTGGTGGCCGACGCCGAGGGTGATGCGCGCGTGTGGCGTGCGTCGGACGAGGCCAGCGGCTTCGTCACGCGCAGCCTGGTGTGTGCGCCGCTGGCGACGGCAAAGGGCCCGATCGGCGCACTGGAGATCGTCAACCACCGCGATGGCACGCCGTTTTCGGCAATCGACGCCGAACTGCTGGGACTGGTCGCCGCGCCGGCCGCGCTCGCCATCAACAACGCGCGCATGGCGGGGGACCTCCTTGCACAGCAGCGCCTGCGGCGCGAATTCGACCTCGCCCGCCGCCTGCAGAAATCGCTCCTGCCGCGCCGTCGCCGCGATGCCTTCCCGGTGGTGGCGGTAAACCGGCCGGCCCACGAGATCTCCGGCGATTTCTACGATTTCTTCGAACTGCCCGACGGCCGCATCGGCTTCGTCGTCGGCGACGTTTCCGGCAAGGGCCTCGACGCCGCCCTGCTGATGGTGCGCGCCGCCAGCCTGCTGCGCTGGGCCGGCAAGGACGGCCTGCCGCCCGGGGCTTGGCTCGCCCGCGCCAACGAGGAACTGTGCGAGACCACCCAGGACGGGCGCTTCGTCTGTGCGGTGGTCGGCTACACCGATCGCGCCGCGCGCGAGGTGCACCTGGCAGGCGCCGGCTTCCCGCCGGTGCTGCTGCTGCGCGACGGGGCCTTCAGCGAATTTCCCTCGGGCGGGCCGCCCCTCGGCATCCTGCCCGGGCTGGCGTTCGAGGAGCACGTGATCGCGCTGGAAGGCGGCTCCCTGCACGCGTTTTCCGACGGCGCAACCGACGTGCGCGACGCGGCCGGCAAGCCGATCGGCAGTGCCGGGGTGCGGCGCCTGATCGCGCGCCATGCGGCCGCCTCGCCCGATGCGCGGCTGCGCGCGCTGCTGGCCGAGTTGCGCCACCTGCGGCTGGTGGACGACACCACGCTGCTGATCGTCGAAGCGCCGCGCCAGGAACAGCCCGAGATCCTGCTGGAGCGGTGCATCCCGGCGGCGGCGGAAGAGCTGCGCGGGCTGCGCTGCGCCGTGCGCGCCGCACTCGACGCCATCCGGCTCGAGCCGCTGCTGCGCGACCGCCTGGTGCTGGCGGTGGACGAGGCGTGCAGCAACATCATCCGGCACGGCTATGGCGGCGACGGGCGGGGTGACATCTCCCTGGCACTGCAGCGCTGCGCCGGCATGCTGACGTTTGCGCTCTGCGACGACGCCCCTGCGGTGGATCCGGCGCGCCTGCGCGCGCGGCCGCTGGGGGAGTGCCGCTGCGGCGGTTTCGGCGTTGCCCTGATCGACGAGGTCATGGACGATTGGCGGCTGGAACCGGTCGAGGGCGGCGGCAACCGCCTGATCCTGCGCAAGCGCATTGGCGACGGCCACGAAGGACACCACGAGACATGAACGGGCAGGCAAACGGCGTCACCACCGAGAAGGGCGAGCGCTGCGTGCTGGTCCGCCTCACGGGCGAAGTCGACCTTTCCTGGTCGCCGGCGGTGCGGCGCGCCGTGCTCGAGGCGCTCGGGCAGGACCTGCCGGTGGGGGTGGACCTTTCCCGCGTCGACTACATCGACTCCTCCGGCATTGCCGCGCTGGTGGAGGGGTTGCAGGGCGCGCGCGAGCGCGGCGGACGCTTCGTGCTGGTGGCGGTCAGCGATGCCGTGCGCGCCGTGCTGGAACTGGCGCGCCTGGACCGCGTCTTCACCCTGGTCGATGGCGCCGACGCGGTGCCTGCGGCGGCGTGAACGCGTCCCTGCGGCTGTTCACCGGCATCGGCCGCGCCACGCTCGGCGCCGTCGCGGCGGTCGGCTACGCCGCCATGCTGCTGGTCGAGGCGCTGCACTTCAGCGCCTGGGGCTGGCGCATCGGCCAGCCGCTGCGCCCCGGTGCGGTGGTGCGGCAGATGCGCGAGATCGGCGCCGACGCCCTGCCGATCGTCGGCCTGCTGGGTTTCACCGTCGGCCTCATGCTCGGCATCCAGTTCATCGCCTCGCTGAGCGAGTTCGGCGCGCAATCGCAAGTGGTGGTGGCAGTGGCCAAGTCGGTCACGCGCGAGTTCGGTGCGCTGATCACGGCTATCCTCGTCGCCGGGCGCTCCGGCTCGGCGCTGGCCGCGCGGATCGGCTCGATGAGTGTCTCGCAGGAAGTGGACGCGCTGGCGGTGATCGGCATCGACCCGGTGCGCTACCTGGTCGCGCCGGCGCTGCTCGCCATGCTGGTGATGCTGCCGGCGCTCACCGTCTTCGCCGATGCGCTGGCGATCCTCGGCGCCGCGCTCTACAGCGCGCCGGCGCTCGACGTCACGCCGGCCGCCTACCTGCTGCAGACGCTGTCCCTGCTGGAGCCGGGCGATGTCTGGCAGGGACTGGCCAAGAGCGTCGTGTTCGCCCTCCTCATCACGCTGATCGGCGTCAGCACCGGCTTCTCGGTCACTGGCGGCGCCGAAGGCGTCGGCCGCGCCACCACCCGCGCGGTGGTGCTCTCGATCTGCTGGATCATCGTCGTGGACATGGTCTTCAGCTTCTTCCTCAACCGGTGAACACGCCCGCGCCCCTGATCGAAGTCGAGCAGCTGGAGGCCTGGTACGGCCGGCGGCGCGTGCTGCACGGCGTCGATTTCTCGGTTTCGGCGGGGGAGATCCGCGTCATCATGGGTGGCTCGGGCTCGGGCAAGAGCACCCTGCTGCGCCACCTGCTCGGGCTGCAGCGGCCGGTGTCCGGGCGCGTGCGGCTGTTCGGCGTGGACCTCGGGCGCGCCACGCCGCGCGAGCTGCTGGACGTGCGCAAGCGCATCGGCGTGTCGTTCCAGGGCGGGGCGCTGCTCACCTCGTTGACCGTGGGCGACAACGTGGCGCTGCCGCTGCGCGAGCACACGCGGCTGGACGAATCGACCATCCGCATCATGAGCCGGCTCAAGCTGGAGGTGGTCAACCTCGGAGGTTTCCAGGACCTGATGCCGGCGCAGCTTTCCGGCGGCATGGTCAAGCGCGCGGCACTTGCCCGCGCGATCGTGATGGACCCGCGCCTGCTGTTCTTCGACGAACCCTCGGCCGGCCTCGACCCCGTCGTCTCGGCCGAGCTCGACGAGCTGATCCTGCGCCTGCGCGATGCGCTGCGCATGACCATCGTGGTGGTGACGCACGAGCTGGAAAGCGCCTTCAAGATCGCCGACACGATCACCGTGCTGGACCAGGGCGAAGTGCTGCTGACCGGGTCCGTCGCCGCCGTGCGCGCGAGCAGCAACGAGCGCATCCAGGACCTGCTGAACCGCCGTCCGCGCGAGGTGCAGGTGGACGCCGATGCCTACCTGCGCCGCCTCACGGAGGAGGAAGCTTGATACAGTTGAGCCGCGATGCCGGTGCCGCGGCAGCGCGCCGCGGTGTCACCGGCGACGGTGCCGCCGCGTGCCACGGTGGCGGCACCACCCGCGCGGGATCCAGGCCTTGAGACGCGACACCATCAACTACACGCTGGTCGGGCTCGTGGTGGTCGCGGCGCTCTTCCTCCTCCTCGGTGGACTTGCGCTGATCACCGGGCGCGCGGTGTCGGCCGACGACTACCTGGTGCGTTACCGCAACGTGACCGGGCTGCGCTACGGCGCGCCGGTGTTCTACCAGGGATACCGGGTGGGCCAAGTCGATGCGGTGGTGCCCGAACGCGATGCCACCGGCACGCGCTACCGCGTCACGCTCGCGATCCGCGACGACTGGCCGATCCCGAAGGACAGCGTCGCGCGCCTGCAGTCGAGCGGGCTGCTGGCCGACGTGTCCATCGGCATCCGCGAGGGCGGCAGCCGCGAGATGCTGCGCCCCGGTGGCGAGATGGCCGGCGAGGAAGGCGCCGACCTGTTCGCCGCCATGAACGACCTCGCCAGCGAAGTCAGCGGCCTGACCCGCAACCAGATCGTGCCGCTGGTGCAGACGCTCTCGCAGCGGGTCGACTCGATCACCGGTTCGATCGATCGCACCACGCCCGTCATCCTCGACCAGACCCGCGAGCTGCTCGAACGCATGAACGCCGCCTCCGTCGCCCTCAACGACGTGCTGAAGCCGGAGAACCGCGCGGCCGTCGGCGCGATCCTCAACGAGGTGCACGGCCTCGCCGGCGAGTTGCGCGCGACCCGGCAGACGCTCGACGCCGCCCTCGGCGACCTCGCCGGCATCGTGCGCGAGAACCGGCCCGACCTGCGCCGCTCGGTACAGGACCTCGCCAGCGTGCTGCAGGCGCTGTCCAGCCGCATGGGCGTGATCACCCACCACCTGGAATCCTCCAGCCGCAACCTCGACGAGTTCAGCCGCGAGATCCGCCGCAATCCCAACCGCCTCATCCGCGCACCCAAGGCCGACGTCCTCGACGAGGAGCCGCAATGAGCCCGCGCCCGCTCCTCCTGCTGGTGCTGCTGGTTTCGCTGGCTGGCTGCGGCGCGACGGCGCCGGTGCCGGACTACAGCTATTTCCGGATGCCGCGTCCCGCGCCGCTGCCCGTGCTGCCGCATCCCCCACTGGCGGGAACGCTGGTGGTGGATGCGTTCGGAGCGGACGGGCTTTACGCCGACCAGCCGCTGGTCTATGCGGTCGATCCCGGCGCGCGCCAGTTGCGCCAGTACCACTACCAGCTGTGGACCGACCCGCCGACGCGCATCCTGCAGCGCCGCCTGATCACGATGCTGCGCGATGCCGGCCTCGCGACCCGGGTGACCGACGAGCTGGCCGCCAGCCAGCCGGCGTTCCGCGTGCGCGGCGTC
>JAEZQS010000361.1 GCA_023412995.1 Pseudomonadota bacterium | reverse complement strand
GCGCTGGCCCCCCGCGGCGGGGGGGGGGCGGGGGCAGCCGGCGCAAGGGCGTTGTGAGGGGCGAGGGACGAGGGGCGAGAGGGTGGCGTTGGTGATTCCGCGGTTGATCCGGTGGGCTACGTCCACCGCACCTGCTTGCCGGCCGTGCCGCGCGCGTCCACCCCGCCCCTCGCCCCCCGCCCCTCACATCCGTTACAGTCCCGCATTGGCCTCGTGCGCCTGACGCCGGGACCACCCCCTTCGATGGACCCCTCACGGCGATCGTGCCGTCCGCCGCATGCGCTTCGATGTCGCCACTGCCATGCTGGTCACCTCGCTGCTGACGTTCGGCGTCGGCATCAGCCTGACGTTTGCCGCCTCGCGCTACCCGGCGGAACTGCGCGACACGATGCGCGTGTGGATCGGCGGCCTGTTCCTGCAGGCGCTGGCGCTGTTTGCGCCCGCCCTGCTCGGCACGGCGCCGTCCGGCCCGGTGATCGTGCTGTCCAACCTCGTCTACGCCCTCGCCTACGCCGAGATGGGCCGCGCCATGGCCCTGTTCACCGGGCGCGACCGCCGCTGGATCGGCTGGCTGCTGGTTGCGGCCATCGGGCTCAACTCGATCGCCTTCGCGGTGCTCTGGCCGCGGCCGCAGCTGCGCATCGCGCTCAATGCCGTGCCGCTGGCGCTGCTGCAGTTCGCCGTCGCCTATGCGGTGCTGCACGGGCGCAAGCTGCGGCCGGCGGACGTGCTGACCGGCACGTTGTTCCTGGCCTGTTCGCTGCTGGCGCTGGCACGCGGCGTGGCACAGGTGTTCGGGCCGCTGGGCCCGGACGGGGTGCCGGCCACCATCGGCAACATCGTGTACGTGTTCGGATCCATCCTGCCGATGCTCGGCACCATCGGCTTCATGCTGATGTGCGGCGACCGGCTCAGCGACGACCTCGAGCGGCTGGCGATGCTTGACCCGCTGACCGGCGTCAACAACCGCCGCACCCTGGCCGGCCTCGCCGGGCCCGCGATCGCGCACGCGCTGCGCGAACGGCGGCCGCTGGCGCTGCTGGCGATCGACGTCGACCACTTCAAGGACATCAACGACGACCACGGCCACGACGCCGGCGACGAGGCGCTGCTGCGCCTGGTGACGCTGATGCGCGAATCGCTCGCGCCCGACCACGTGCTGAGCCGCATCGGCGGGGAGGAATTCGCCGTGCTCCTGCCGGGCTGCGACGAAGACGCGGCCTGGCGCGTCGCCGAACGCCTGCGCGAACACGTCGCCGGCACGCCGTTCGTGCTCGGCGGGCAGCCCGAGCGGCTCAATGTCTCGATCGGCCTTGCGACCCTTGCCGGCGGCGCACGCGATTTGCCCGCGCTGCTTCGCGACGCCGACCGCGCGCTCTACGCCGCCAAGCGCAGCGGCCGCAACCGCACCATGCGCCGCTCCGCCATCGTCGGCTGAGCACCCGGAGCCCTTCGCAGGCCGGACGCGGCCGGCGCACCGAATGCCGAACCGCCGGTTGGTCTGCACGATCCCGCGCCGCTGCGTGAACCATTCCCCATTCCCTATTCCCGATTCCCGCTCGGTGGAAACCGAATGCTCGCGACAATCGATCCCGCGATCAGCAGCGCCACCACGCCGAGCGCGATGCCGATGGGGATCTTGAACACGCCCGCCAGCAGCATCTTGGCGCCGATGAAGAGCAGCACCAGCGCCAGCCCGTGGCCGAGCAGGTGGAAGCGGTCGGCCATGCCGGCCAGCAGGAAGAACATCGCGCGCAGGCCCAGCACGGCAAAGACGTTCGAGGTGAGCACGATGAAGGGATCGAGCGTCACCGCGAAGATGGCGGGGATGGAATCCACCGCGAAGATGACGTCGGTCACCGCGATCAGCACCATCACCACGAACAGCGGCGTGTAGCACCAGCGCTCGCCGTCGCGCACGCGCAGCGCGCTGCCACGGAAGTCGCGCGTGAGCGGCAGGTGCCGGCGCATCCAGCGCAGCACCGGGTTGGCCTCGAGATCGGGTTGCTGGTTGGCCGAAAACAGCATCTTGAGGCCGGTGACGAGCAGGAACAGGCCGAACAGGTACAGGATCCAGTGGAAGCGTGCGACCAGCGCGGCGCCGACGAAGATCATGATCGCGCGCAGCACGATGGCGCCGAGCACGCCCACCATCAGCGCGCGCTGGCGCTGCTCGGGCGGCACCGCGAAGAAGTTGAACACCATCAGGAACACGAAGATGTTGTCGACCGCGAGCGACTTCTCCAGCACGTAGCCGGTGAGGAACTCGAGGCCCACCTCGTTGGCGATCGCCCGGCCGGACTCGAGGTCCAGCCACCACCAGAGGCCCAGGTTGAAGGCGAGCGCGAGCGCGATCCAGGCGAGGCTCCACCACAGCGCCTCGCGGAAGGACACGCGATGGGCGCCGGCGCCGCGCAGGATGAGGAAATCGACGGCGAGTGCCGCGGCCACGATGGCGAGGAAGACGGCCCAGACGGCCGGTGTCGCGACGGTGTGCATGGGGTTTATGGGTTCCGAACGCTGGAAAACTCCGGACGCCACCGCCGTCACACGCACCCGCAGGGTCGGGTGCGCCAGGCGCTGGCACCGAAGGTCTCGCCCGCGGAACGCCTTGCGGCGTCGCGCCCACCGGACCGGGGCCTGCCGGCCCGTGCTGACGATCGTGGTGGCGGGAGCTACTCCCCTTCTGCGGCGCGGACCTTAGCGCCCCGTCGGGTTCGTTGGCAAGGTGGCCCGCAGCGCGCGGGCGGCGAGCCGGCGGGGTCCGATATCATGGCGCCATGAACGATGAACGAAGCGCCCCGCTTCCCGAAGTGCGGCTGCGGGGCGAACGCCGCTCCAACCACCCCTGGATCTTCCAGAAGATGGTGGACAAGCCCGCCGTGCGGCCCAGGCCCGGCACGGTGGTGGACATCCTCGACGGCAACGGCGCCTTTGCCGGGCGCGGCTTCTACAACGGCCATTCGCGCATTGCCGTGCGCGTGCTGACCACCGACCCGGGTGAAGCAGTCGACGAAGACTTCTTTGCCCGCCGCATCCGCCATGCCGTCGCGCTGCGCCGCGAAGTGCTGGCGCTGGACCGGATCACCGACGCCTACCGGCTGGTCCACTCCGAAGGCGACGACCTCTCCGGCCTCGTGGTCGACCGCTTCGCCGACACGCTGGTGGTGGAGTACTTCTCCGCCGGCATGTTCCGCCAGCGCGACGTGGTCCGCCGCTGCCTCGAACGCGAGTTCCCCGGCAGCGCGGTGTATGCCTTTGCCGAGGAGCACGTGCAGAAGCAGGAAAGCTTCGACTGCCAGGCGCCGCCGCGCCCGGCACCGACCGTGATCCAGGAACACGGCGTGCGCTTCCACGCCGCACCGGGCAGCAAGCACAAGACCGGCTTCTTCGCCGACCAGCGCGAGAACCGCCAGCTGGTGGCGTCCTTCTGCGACGGCGCGCGCATGCTGGACCTGTGCTGCAACTCGGGCGGCTTCGGCATCACGGCGAAAGTGGCCGGCGGCGCGCGCGAGGTGACCGGTGTCGACCTCGACGAGGACATCCTCGAGGTGGCCGCGCAGAACGCGCGCCTCAACGACGCCCGCGTGCGCTTCATCCAGGCCGACATCTTCCACTGGCTGCGCGACGACGGCGCGCGGCGGGAACCCTGGGACGTGGTGGTGCTGGACCCGGCCAAGATGACGCGCGACCGCGAGCAGGTGATCCCGGCGCTGAAGAAGTACCTGGACATGAACAAGCTCGCCATGGGCGCGGTGAAGCCCGGCGGGCTGCTGCTGACGTGCTCCTGCACCGGCCTCGTCGGCGAGGACCAGTTCCTGGACATGCTGCGCCGCGCGGCGTTCTATGCCGGGCGCACGGTGCAGGTGCTGAAGATCACCGGCGCCGGCGCCGACCACCCCTGGCTGGCGCACGTGCCGGAGTCGCGCTACCTCAAGGCGGTACTCTGCCGGGTGATGTAGGGTGCGCCGGCTGGTCGCGCGCGAGCGCCGCGACCCGATTCCTCACGACGGGACCAACATGATGATGCATCGCCTGGCGAAACTCGGGGTAGTGCTGGCGGGAATGGTGCTTTGCGCAGGCGCGATGGCGCAGCCGCGCACGGTTCCCGACGCCTACCTCGCCACCATCCACGACGACGACGCGGCGCCGCCGCTGCCGCGCGGCCTGGCGCCGGGCGAGATCGTGCCTTCCTGGCGGCGCGGGCTGCAGCCGCTGGCGCCTCCCGGCGGCCACGTGCGCGCCATCGCCGAGTACGAAGGCGGCGCCGGCATCCTGATCCGCTGGGGCAGCTACAACGCGCTGCACACGTCCATGGTGGTGCCCATCACCACCGCCGATCCCCCGGCGGACGTGTGGATCGTGGTCAGCGGACCGACCCAGGAAAACTCGGCACGCAGCGTGCTCGAAGGCGGCGGCGCCGACCTCGACCACGTGCATTTCATCGCCGCGCCGTCGGACAGCGTGTGGATCCGCGACTACGGCCCGCGCTTCGTGCAGCACGAGGGCACCCGCGCCATCGTCGACCACGTCTACAACCGCCCGCGCCCTGAAGACGACGACGTGCCGCTGGTGATCGGTGCCGACTGGGGCGACCCGGTCTACGAACTGCCGCTGGTGCACGGCGGCGGCAACTTCCACCTGTTCCGCAACCGCGACGCGTTCATGACGCGCCTGGTGGTGAACGAGAACCCCGGCGTCAGCGAGGACGAGATCCTCGCCGACTTCCGCGCTTACGAAGGCCTCGACGTCACCCTGTTCGACCCCTTCCCCACCAGCTTCGACTCCACCCAGCACATCGACATGTGGATGTTCCCACTGGGAGACGACAAGGTGCTGATCGGCGAATACGACGCCGGCCAGGGCGGCGGCGTGCCGCGCAGCGTCACCGAAGGCGCGGCGGCCGAGCTCGCCTCGCGCGGCTACCAGGTGTTCCGCACCCCCGGCTGGAACGCCGGCGGCACCCACTACACCTACACCAACTCGGTGATCGTCAACCGCCTGATCCTGACCTGCCGCTTTGCAGGCTACGACGCCCAGAACGCGCAGGCCCTCGCCACCTACCAGGCCGCCCGCCCCGACGCCGACATCGTGCAGGTGGACTGCAGCGACATCATCAACCTCGCCGGCGCGATCCACTGCATCGTGATGAACGTGCCGGACCTGTTGTGGAGGGATGATTCGGATGATGTGGTGCTTTAGCGGGGGCGTTCGCGGCGGCTGATGACGCGTTTGCCGGGCTCGCGCACCACTGCGACGCTGGTGCTGCAGGCGGTGTCTCGCGGTCGCGCTTGCAGCGCTCCTACAGAAGCCCGTGCTGTCGTAGGAGCGGCGCAGCCGCGACCGCG
>JAEZQS010000162.1 GCA_023412995.1 Pseudomonadota bacterium | reverse complement strand
CCGCCGCCGCGGGCGGGCGCGGCCCCGGTGGCCCCGCGACGGGAACACCCCGCACGGCCGCGGAGAGCTTCGTGAACGTACTGATCGTCGATGACCAGCCCTCCGCACGCACGATGCTGCGGCATGTCGTGGAGGCGATCGGCCCGGGCGTCCACACCGCCGACTTCGGCAGCCCGATCGACGCCCTGCGCTGGTCGGAGGGCAACGTGGCCGACCTCGTGCTGCTGGATTACCGCATGCCCGACATGGACGGGCTGGAATTCGCGCGCCGATTCCGACGCTCGCTGTCACGTCGCGACGTTCCCATCGTGCTGATCAGCGTGGTGGGCGACGAGCCGGTGCGCCAGGCGGCGCTGGAAGCGGGCGTGATCGACTTCCTGGTCAAGCCCGTGCGCCCGCGGGAACTGCGCACCCGCTGCCGCAACCTGCTGCAGCTGCGCCAGCAGGGCGAATCGGTCAAGGAGCGCGCCCGATCCCTCGAGGAACGAGTGCTGGCGGGCCTCCACGAAGTGGAGCAGCGCGAGCGCGAGACGCTCTACCGGCTGGCCAAGGCGATCGAATACCGCGACCTCGGCACCGGCGTCCACCTGCTGCGGATGTCGCATTACGCCGAGGTGCTGGCCGAAGCCCTGGGCATGCCGGAGGAGGAGGTCGCCACCCTCACCTCGGCCGCGCCGCTGCACGATATCGGCAAGATCGGCATCCCCGATGCGGTACTGCTCAAGCGCGGCAGCCTCACCGAGGAGGAGTTCGCCGTGATGCGCCGCCATCCGCTGATCGGCTACGACATCCTGCAGGGCAGCCAGAGCCGCTTCGTGCAGATGGGCGCCATCATCGCCCTTCGCCACCACGAACGCTGGGACGGCAGCGGCTACCCGGACGGGCTGCGCGGCGAGGAAATCCCGCTGCCGGCGCGGATCGTGGCGGTGGCGGACGTGTTCGATGCACTCACCTCCGAGCGCCCCTACAAGCGGGCGTGGACGGCGGACGAGTCGTTCGACTACATCGAGGCCAACAGTGGCACGCTTTTTGATCCCTCTGTCGTGAGCGCCTTGTTCAACAACCAGGCGCGTATCCTCGACATCCTGCACGCGAAGCTGGTGCCGGCCACGCCGGCAGAGTGAATCGCAGCGGGGGCCCACTGCGAACCGATGCCATGAATTCCGCCCTCTCCCGCCTCAAGACCCGCTACGCGAAGCGGCCGGACAGCGAACACGAGCAGGCGATCATCCGCCTCGCCATCGTCGGGCTGTTCCTGGTGTACCTGCTCGGCGTGGCCTCGGTCGCCCAGGTGCACGCGACCATCGTCACGATGGCGCTGCTGTACCTCTCGATCGAGGCGGTGGTCGGTGCCGCCCTGCTGGTCTGGCTCACCCTGCGACCGGGCGTGTCGCACGTCCGCCGCACCATCGGCATGATCAGCGACTACGCCGCCATGGGTTGCATCATGGCGCTGTCGGGGCAGGAGCTGGGCCCGCTGTACGTCGTCTACCTCTGGGTGACGATCGGCAACGGCCTGCGTTTCGGCCCGCGTTACCTTTTTGCCGCCATCCTGCTGGCCTCGACATCGTTCCTGCTGGTCATCATGAACACGCCGTTCTGGCAGCAGAACCAGGCGCTCTCGTGGGGGCTGCTCGGCGGGCTGGTCGCCATCCCGACCTATCTCGCCTCGCTGTTGCGGTCGCTGACCCGCGCCACCGAGGAGGCGCGCCGCGCCAACGCGGCCAAGAGCACGTTCCTCGCCAACATGAGCCACGAGTTCCGCACGCCGCTCAACGGCGTGGTGGGCATGTCCGAGCTCCTGTCCACCACGCGCCTCACCACCGAACAGCGCGAGTGCGCGACGGTGATCCAGGCCTCGGCGCGCGCGCTGCTCGCGCTGGTCGAGGACGTGCTGGACATATCCGCGATCGAGGTCGGCAAGCTCAAGCGGATCGAGTCCGACTTCCGCCTGGACGAGGTCCTCGACGGCATCCGCGTCATGCTGCAGCCGGTGGCGGCGAGCAAGGGCGTGGTGTTCGAGGTGCGCACCGCGCCGGACGTGCCGACCAGCCTGCACGGCGACGGCGACCACCTGCGCCAGATCCTGGTGAACCTGGTGTCCAATGCCATCAAGTTCACCGAACAGGGCAGCGTGGACGTGGAAGTCACGCTGGACCGCAGCGAGGCGGCCCCTGCCGGCCAGGCGGCGCTGCTGTTCTCCGTGCGCGACACCGGCATCGGCATACCCGACGAGGCGCGCGAGCGCATTTTCCAGGCATTCGAGCAGGCCGAAGGCGGGCACGGCCGCCGTTTCGGCGGCACCGGCCTCGGCACCACCATCGCCAAGTCCCTCACCGAACTCCTCGGCGGCAGCATTGGCTTCGACAGCATGCCGGGCCGCGGATCGCTCTTCTGGGCACGCATTCCGTTCCAGCTGGCGGACGTGCCTGCCTCGGCACTGGATACCCCGGCCGCCGCAAACGTCATCGAGTTCGCCGACCCGTTCGTGCGCCACCGCGCACGCGTGCGCTCGCTGCACCTGCTGGTCGCCGACGACCAGCCCACCAACATCACCGTGATCACGCGCCTGCTGGAAAAGGCCGGCCACCGCGCCACCACCGTCGGCAGCGGCGAGGAGGTGCTTGAGGCGATCGAGCGCGAGCGTTTCGACGCCGTCATCATCGACCTGCACATGCCCGGGATCAGTGGCCTGGACGTGCTGAAGCAGGTGCGCGTGATGGAGGCCGGCCAGCAGCTGACGCCCTTCCTCGTCTTCAGCGCCGACGCCAGTCCCGCCACCGTGCGCGAGTGCGAGCAGGCCGGGGCACGTGCCTTCCTCACCAAGCCGGTGGTGGTCGGGCGCCTGCTGGAGGTGCTCGGCGACATCGCGCTCGGCACCGGCCAGGGCGAACCGGCCGCCGGCGCAGCGCGGCCCGGGCCGGCGGCCGCCGATTCCACCATCTCGCCCACCGTGCTCGACGAGCTGGCCGAACTCGAGCTCGGGCCGGACTTCGTCGCCCTCTTCGTGGACGAGTGCCTGCGCGATTCGCTCAAGGTGATCGCGGAGCTCGAGCGCTCCGGTGCCGCCTCGCAGTGGGACGCATTCCGCGACCAGTGCCACGCGCTCAAGGGCGTTGCCGGCAACATGGGTGCGCAGCGCCTGGCGGGCGCCGCGTCCGAGGCGATGAAGCTCGGCAACTGGCAACTGCCGCAGGAATGGCGCGCACGCGTGCGACTGTTCCGCGAGCAACTGGAAGCCGCCCGCTCGCAGCTCAAGGCACAGGTGCCGCGGCTGCAGAGCGAACCGGATCGGGCGCCCAGTAAACCTGCGGCCCCAGCCGGCGGTCCCCAAACCCGTAGACCGCAAAC
>JAEZQS010000075.1 GCA_023412995.1 Pseudomonadota bacterium | reverse complement strand
TTGCGGCACTCTGCGGCGCCGCCACGCGTCCGCGCCGGCCCCGGGTGCCCCCGGTCCGCGCTCCGCCGGCGGCGACCGGGCGCCCGCCGCCACGAACCCGAGGACCGCGTCCGCATGTTCCGCCCCCTCGAAGCCTTCATCGGCCTGCGCTACACGCGGGCCAAGCGGCGCAACCATTTCATCTCCTTCATTTCGCTGGTGTCGATCCTCGGCATCGCGGTGGGCGTGACCGCCCTCATCACCGTGATCTCGGTCATGAACGGCTTCGACCAGGAGCTGAAGGATCGCATTCTCGGCATGGTCTCGCACGCGACCATCGAAGGCATCGACGAGACGGTGCAGGACTGGCCGCGCGCGGTCGAACTGGCGCGGGCCAACCCGCACGTGCTTGGCGCCGCGCCCTATGTCGAGCGCCAGGCGATGCTGCAGGGGGCGCGGGTCAGCGGTGCGATCGTGCGCGGCGTGGTGCCGTCGCTTGAGCCGGCGGTGTCGGAAATCGACCGCCGCATGGTGGCGGGCAAGCTCTCCGACCTCGTGCCGGGCCGGTTCGGCATCGTGCTCGGGCGCGAACTGGCGATGACGCTGGGGGTGGACGTCGGCGACCGCGTCACCGTGTTCGCGCCGGAATTCAGTGCCACCCCGATCGGCGCGATCCCGCGCATGAAGCGTTTCACGGTGGTCGGCCTGTTCGAGGCCGGCATGCAGGAATACGACGCCGGCCTCGCCATCCTCTCGATGCAGGATGCGCAGGTGCTGTACCGGCTCGATGGACCCACCGGCATCCGCCTGCGCCTGGACGACATGTTCCAGGCGTACCCGGTCGGGCGCAGCATCGGCGCCGAACTGGGCCGCCATTACCGCGTCACCGACTGGATGCAGGGCCACAGCAACTTCTTCAAGGCGGTGGCGATGGAGAAGAAGGTGATGTTCCTGATCCTCTCGCTGATCGTCGCGGTGGCCGCCTTCAACCTGGTCTCCACCCTCGTCATGCTGGTGCAGGACAAGCAGGCCGACATCGCCATCCTGCGCACGCTCGGACAAAGCCCGGCCAGCGTGATGGGCACTTTCATGGTGCAGGGCGTGCTGGTCGGCACGCTCGGCATCGCGCTCGGCGTGCTGTTCGGCGTCACCCTCTCGCTCAACCTCGCCGCGCTGGTGAAATGGATCGAGCACACCTTCCATGTCGCCTTCCTGTCGCCCGACGTCTATTACATCAGCGAGCTGCCGAGCGACCTGCACTGGAACGACGTGGTCTGGATCACCGTCACGGCATTCGTCTTCTGCACCCTTGCCACGCTCTACCCGGCGCGCCGCGCGGCGCGCACCGAACCGGCGGCGGCGCTGCGCTATGAGTAGCCGTGAGGCGGAATCCGGCATGGCGCATCCGGCCATGGACGAGGCGGTCATCCGCGCCACCGGCGTGGCCAAGACCTACCGCGACGGCTCCTTGCGCACGGACGTGCTGCGGGGCGTCGACCTCGCGGTGGGGCGTGGCGAGACGGTGGCGATCGTCGGCGCCTCGGGCACTGGCAAGAGCACCCTGCTGCACATCCTCGGCGGCCTCGACGAGCCGAGCGCGGGCGAGGTGCAGGTGGACGGGCAGGTGATGTCGCGCCTGTCCGACCGCGCGCGCGGCACCTTGCGCAACCGTGCGCTCGGGTTCGTCTACCAGTTCCACCACCTGCTGCCGGAGTTCAGCGCGGTCGAGAACGTGTGCATGCCGCTGCTGATCCGCGGCACGCCGATTCGCCAGGCGCGCGAGGCCGCCGCGGCGCTGCTGGAACGGGTCGGGCTGGGCGCGCGCCTCGGCCACAAGCCGGGCGAGCTGTCCGGCGGCGAGCGACAGCGCTGCGCCGTCGCGCGTGCGCTGGTGACCCGCCCCGTATGCGTGCTCGGCGACGAGCCCACCGGCAACCTCGACGAACGCAACGCGCGCCAGGTGTATGCGCTGATGCTCGAGCTCAACCGCGAGATCGGCACCGCGCTGGTGCTGGTGACCCACGACCATGCCCTCGCCGGGCGCATGGACCGCGTGCTGGAACTGACCGGCGGCGCGTTGCACGAGGCCGCGCCACCCGGCGCCTGAGCCATGCCCATTGCCGCCGCAAGGAATGCAGCGGGAACAGGTGCGCGGCGGGATGCCGTGCTCGCGCCGGCGTCCGCGCTTGCCCTTCTCGTCGGCGCCACTGCGGCGCAATCGGTGGTGGGGTTGCCCTCCGCGCTCGCGTGTGCGGCCATGCTGGTGCCGGCACTCGTCGCGCTGCGCTGGCGCGCGCTGCCGCGTCCTCTTCTGCTCGTCGCCTGGCTGGTGCTGGGTGCGGCGTGGGCGTTGCTGCGGGCCGGCTGGTCGATGGGCGCCCGCCTGCCGCTGGCGCTCGAAGGCGAGGACCTGGACGTCGTCGGCCACGTCGTGGACCTGCCGCAGGGGGGGTGGGACGCGACGCGTTTCGAGTTCTACGTCGAACAGGCGGCACGCGCCGGCGCGCCGCTCGCCTTCACCGGCCGCGTGCGCGCCAGCTGGTACGCCGGCGAGGATGGGGCAGGCGCCGCGCTGCCGCTGCTCGCGCCCTGCGCACGCTGGGTGCTGCGCCTGCGCCTCAAGCGCCCGCGCGGGCTGGTCAATCCCGGCGGGTTCGATTTCGAGCGGCACGCGGCGCAGCGGGGCATCGTGGCGGTCGGCTATGTGCGCCCGGACGGTCCGAACGAATGGCTGGCAGGCGGTGCGCGACCCTGCGTCGATGGCTGGCGCGAGGCCATCAGCGGCGGCATTGCCGCCACGCTCGGCCCCGGCACGCGCACCGCACTGCTGCAGGCGCTCGCCGTCGGCGACCAGCACGGCATCGACGAGGCCGGGTGGCAGGTCCTGCGCGCCACCGGCATCGGCCACCTGATCGCGATTTCCGGATTGCACGTCGGGCTGTTCGCCGCCTTTGGCGCACTGCTCGCGCGCCTCGCCTGGAAAACCGTGCCGCGCCTGGCGCTGCGTTGGCCGGGCAGCCAGATCGAGGCGCCGGCGGCGCTCGCGACGGCGCTCGGCTACAGCCTGCTCGCCGGTTTCGGCGTGCCCACCGTGCGCACGCTGCTGATGATCGCGGTGGCGCTGCTGGCCCGCCATGCGCGGCGCGGCCAGGGCCCGGCGCAGGCGCTCGGGCTGGCCGCCGCCGTGATCGTGCTGGCCGATCCACTGGCGGTGCTGGCGACCGGGTTCTGGCTGTCCTTCGGCGGCGTGGCGGCGCTGATGCTGGTGCTGGCACCGCGTGCCGGCGAGCGGGCGTGGTGGCGCGAACTGCCCCGCGCGCAGCTTGCGCTGAGCCTCGCACTGCTGCCGCTCACGGCATGGCTGTTCGGCCAGGGCTCGCTGGTGGGGCCGTTCGCCAACCTGCTCGCCGTGCCGTGGATCGGCTTCGTGGTGGTGCCGCTGGTGGTGGCCGGCAGCCTGCTGCTCGGCGCGTTGCCGCTGCTGGGCGCGCCGCTTCTGCACCTGGCCGATCTGGCCCTGTTGCCGCTCTGGCGCCTGATGGAAGCGATGGCCGCGCTGCCGGCGGCGCAGCACCATTTCCCGGCAGCGCCGGCATGGGCGTTTGCGCTGTCGGTCGGCGGCATCGCCTGGCTGCTGGCGCCGCGTGGTGTTCCCGCGCGCCCGCTCGGGCTGGTCCTGCTGCTGCCACTGCTGGTGCCATCGCGCGAGGTGCTCCCCGCGGGCGCGTTCTCGCTGCTGCTGGTCGACGTCGGGCAGGGCCTTTCGGTGCTGGTACGCACCCGTTCGCACGTGCTGCTGTTTGACGCCGGCGCGCGCTATCCGAGCGGCTTCGACCTTGGCGAAGCCGCAGTGGCGCCGGCGCTGCATGCGTTGGGCATCGGCCACGTGGATCGCCTGGTGATCAGCCACGGCGACAACGACCATGCGGGCGGCGCGCGGTCGGTGGCGCTGGCATTCACGCCCTCGCTGGCGGAAGGCGGCGAACCCGCGCGTGCGGAAATCCCGTTGCAGGCCTGCCATGCCGGCGAGGCATGGCGCTGGGACGGCGTCGATTTCCGGCTGCTCGGTCCCCCCTCGCCGCCGCCAGCGCAGGGCAACGACCGCTCCTGCGTGCTCCAGATCGAGGGCGCCCATGCCAGTGCGTTGCTGCCGGGCGACATCAGCCGCCGGCAGGAGCCGGCCATCGCGGCGGCTGCCGCCGCGGTGCGCCATCCACTGGTGCTGGTGGTGCCGCACCACGGCAGTAACGGATCCTCCTCGGCAGCCTTCCTCGACGCGCTGCAGCCGGACCTCGCACTCGTCTCGACCGGGTACCGCAACCGCTTCGGGCACCCCCACCCGGCGGTGCTCGAACGCTACCGCGAGCGCGGCATTCCGCTCGAAGACACCGCGCAGGCGGGCTATCTCGCGATCGAGCCCGCGCTCGACGGGTTGGTGGTGCGACGCGGCCGTGACGAGCGCGACGCGTGGTGGCGCGAAGGGCGGTAGGCCAATGGCGGGGGCGAGCGGCGAGGAGTCCGTCGTGCGCGGATCCGGTTGCTGTCCTGGCGTGGGATGCCGCATCGCTGCGCGAGCGGATGGCCGCAGGCGCCGGGCTGCCGGATCGGGCGCGCTTCGTGGCCCAGTCCGCAACGGCTGCACCGGCAGGTTGCGGCGGGATGCACTGGTATGATTCCCTGCGGTGGCGGCAGGCCCCGACAGGCCGCCACCGGACCAACGAGGAGTGGCACCACGTGCTCGAGATTCTCAAGGCCGGCAGCTACGCGATGCTGCCGATCCTGCTGTGCTCGGCGATCGCGCTGGCGATCATCCTGGAACGCTTCTGGAGCCTGCGCCGCAGCGCCATCGTCCCGCCGGGGCTGGGTGACGAGGTGCGCGAGTGGGCGCGCACGCGCAAGCTCGATCCGCAGCACCTCGAGGCGCTGTGCGCCAACTCGCCACTGGGCGAACTGCTGGCTTCGGCGCTGGTGGTGCGCAACCGTCCGCGCGAGGTGATCCGCGAGCGGGTGGAGGACACCGGCCGCCATGTCGTGCACCGGCTCGAGCGCTTCCTCAACACGCTCGGCACCATCGCGTTGATCTCGCCGCTGCTCGGCCTGCTCGGCACGGTGTTCGGCCTCATCACCATGTTCTTCGCGGTGATGGTGAGCGGGGTGGGCGACCCGATGAAGATGGCCGGCGGCATCGGCGAGGCGCTGGTGTGCACGGCGGCCGGCCTGTGCGTGGCGATTCCCGCCTATGCGTTCCACCGCTACTTCCGCGGCCGCGTCGGCGACCTCGTGGTCGACATGGAACGGCAGGTGTTCCTGCTCACCGACGAGCTGACGGTGGCCACCGAGGCCGGGGTGACGCCCGCGGCCGCGCCCGTGCGGGCCGCGCGCAGCGCCGTCTGACGCCGCCGTCGCATGCGCATCGCTTCCAGCCGCCGCGAGGACGACTTCGAGATCAACGTGATCTCGCTGATCGACGTCCTGCTGACGCTCCTGATGTTCTTCGTCCTCACCACCACCTTCGTGCAGCAGTCGCGCATGAAGGTGACGCTGCCGCAGGCGGCCACCCAGGCGCAGGAAGCGCAGCCCGATGCGCTGCTGGTGCTGATCGACCGCGACGGCCGCTTCTTCATCGACAACAACGAGGTGCTCAATCCCGGCCTCGACTCGCTGAAGGAGGCGATCGCGCGCTTCGCCGGCGATGACCGCTCGCGCCCGGTCCTGCTGCGCGCCGACGCGATGACGCCGCACCAGGCCGTGGTGACGGCGATGGACGCGCTGGCCGAACTCGGCTTCACGCGGCTGTCGATCGCCCTGTG
>JAEZQS010000045.1 GCA_023412995.1 Pseudomonadota bacterium | reverse complement strand
CTGGTGTTGACCCGGCCCACCGCGCCGGTGGCGCCGGCGCCGGGCAACGACGCGCTGGTCGCGCGCAGTGAAGCCGTCCGCCCGGTGGCCACCGCGCCGACGGCGGCATCGGCGCCCGCCAGCGAGTTCCGGCCGCCGTTGCTGGCACCCGGTCCGGTCGAGACCGCGCCGGCGAGCTTTGGTACCGAAACCGTGTCGCAGGCGCTGCCGGCCGATCCACGCCTGCAGTCCTACCTCATCCGCCATTACCAGGCCACCGGCGGGGCAGGCCAGTCCGGCTTCGTCCCCTACGTCCTGCTGGGCACTCCGCAGCAGGAGACGGTGATCGTCGCCCAGCCCGCGGAGCCGGCGCCGGAAGCGCGCTAGCACGACATGGCCCGGGTCGAGCGCGCCGTGCCGCCCGTGCCCGGCGCCGGCCGCGAGGGCGTCCGGGCCGCCGCGATCCGGATACCGTCCCGCCTGCTGGTCCTGCTGCTGGCCGGAATGATCGGCCTTCCGCTTGCCGCCGCCGAGGTGCCGCCGGAAAGCCTGCTGGCGATGATGTCGGCCGCGCTGCGCCAGCACGATTACCAGGGTTCCTTCGTCTACGAACACGGCGGCAGGCTCGATGCCCTGCGCGTCTACCATGCCGCCGGCCCGCCGGAGCGCGAACGGCTGCTGGGGCTGACCGGCGGGCGCAGCGAGATCGTGCGCGACGGCAACGCCGTCACCTGCCTGCGCAGCGACGGCCCGGCACTGCTGATGCACGACCGCCCCGGCGCGATGCTGCTGCCGCTGCTGCCCGGGACCGGCCGTCGCGGCGCTACCCGTTCCTACCTCGTGCGTGGCGCCGGTACCGATCGCGTGGCCGGTTATTCCGCCCGCATCGTGGAGGTGGTGCCACGCGACCGCTGGCGTTACGGCTACCGCATCTGGCTCGAAGAGGACAGCCACCTGCCGCTCCGTTCGGCCATGCTCGATGCCGATGGCCACACCCTCGAGCAGTTCATGTTCGTCGCGCTGCAGATCGGCGCCACCCCACGCGAGGGCGACCTCGCCGCCAGCAGCGACGGGGGCGTGCGCGCGCTGCCGGACGAGCGGCCGTTGCCCGCCGCGCCGCGCTGGACGGTCGCCGATGCGCCGCCGGGCTTCTTCTTCCTGCGCGCGCAGCGGCCACCGGGGGGCGCGGCGGATGCCGAACACCAGATCTACAGCGACGGGCTCGCCACCGTCTCCGTCTACGTGGAGCCCGAGGCGGGCGCCCGGGCGCAGGCCGGCACCACCTGGCGCCGTGGCGTGCTGAGCATCCACGCCGGCCAGGTGGACGGTTGCCGCGTGACCGTCGTCGGCGACGTGCCCGGCGCGTCCGTCGAACGCATGGCCCGCTCGGTCCGTCCGGTCGCTTCGCGTTCGGCGCGATCGAAGGCCGACGACTGAAACGCGAAGGACACGAAGGAACGAAGGAAAGACAACGGGTGGATTGCCTGCGCCCGTTACCTGTCGGGCGCAGGCGACACGGCATTTCCGGCGTGCCGACATCGGCCCCGGCAATGCAGTTCAGCCGGGACGCTTCCCTGCCATGCCTTATTCGTGTCCTTCGTGGTCCGGTCTCTTGCTTTCGCGCCCGAAGCCCGCAAAACCGTCCCTGAAACCCCTGGCGCCCGGCTGGAACTTTGGCGCGTCCGTTGCATCCAAAGCGCGTGGCCGGTACCCGGTCCCTGCTGATCCCCCATTGAAGGAAGACGAGGTAACCCATGATGATGAAAGGGCTCCATGGAAGCCTTTCCCGCCGCGCCGGCGCGGCGTTGCTGGGCTGGATGCTGCTGCTGGTGGTGGTGCCGGCCAGCGCGATCGACCTGCCCGACTTCAGCCCCATGGTCGAGAAATACGGCCCGGCCGTGGTCAACGTGCAGGCGACCGGCAACCCGGACGCGCAGGACGCCATGGATGCGCAGGAGGTGCCGGAGATCTTCCGCCGCTTCTTCGGCCCGGTCCCGCAGCCGCGCGAGCGCGGCATGCGCGTGTCGATGGGCTCGGGCTTCATCATCTCGCCCGACGGCTACGTGCTGACCAACAACCACGTCATCGACGGCGCTGACCAGGTGACGGTGCGCCTGTCCGACCGGCGCGAACTCGACGCCACCGTCGTCGGCACAGATGCGCAGTACGACATCGCCCTGCTCAAGATCAAGGCGACCGCGCTGCCGGTGGTCTCGATCGGCGATTCGCGCCTGGTCAAGGCCGGCCAGTGGGTGCTCGCGATCGGTTCGCCGTTCGGTTTCGACCATTCGGTGACTGCCGGCATAGTCAGCGCCGTCGGCCGCAACTTCGGCGGCATCGACCAGCAGTACGTCCCCTTCATCCAGACCGACGTGCCGATCAACCGCGGCAATTCCGGTGGCCCGCTGTTCAACCTCGACGGCCAGGTGATCGGCATCAACTCGCAGATCTTCTCCAACACCGGCGGCTTCATGGGCGTTTCGTTCGCGATCCCGATCGACATCGCGATGAACGCGGTGGAACAGATCAAGACCCATGGCCGCGTCAGCCGCGGCATGATCGGCGTGCAGATCCAGAACGTCGACCGCGAACAGGCGCGTGCCCTCGGCCTGCCGCGGATCGGCGGCGCGCTGGTCAACCAGGTGACCCCGGGCAGCAGCGCGGACAAGGCCGGCGTGCAGGTGGGCGACGTGATCCTCGGCTATGCCGGCCACGACATCGCGATGTCGGCCGACCTGCCGCCGCTGGTCGGCTCGAGCAAGCCCGGCAGCAAGGCGGACCTCACCATCTGGCGCAACGGCAAGACGATGACGCTGCCGGTGACGGTGGGCGAACTCCCGGTCGATCGCGACGCGCTCGCTGGTGCGCGCAGCCCGGCCCCTGCCGCGGTGGCGGGCAATCCGCTCGGCATCGTGGTCGACGAGCTCACCGTGGACCAGCGCCGGCAGCTCGGCATCGAGGGCGACCAGGGCGTCGTCGTCACCCGCCTCGCCGGTGGCGCGGCGCGCCGCTCTGCGCTGGCCCCGGGCGACGTGATCCTGATGGTGGGTCGCACCCCGGTGAAGACCGTGGCCGGTTTCAATGCGCAGCTGAAGGGGCTGAAAGCCGGGGATTCGGTGATGCTGCTGGTGCGGCGCGACGACCAGACCCAGTTCCTCGCCCTCACCGTGCCGAAGGACGAGAAGACCGAATGAGTGCGGCGGGAGGCGACGGGCGTGCAGGCGTCCGGCGCCTCCCGGCTTCGCGCGGGGTGGCGGCGAGGCCGCGGCACGCCCGCCCGCACCCGGTCTTCCGGCCGGCATGCCTTCCTTCACCTCCCGCGGGTGGGGCTTTCTGCGATAATCCGGCGATTGTGCCGATGGCCCGTGGCCCCGCAGGACGCATGCTCCACATCCGCAACTTCTCGATCATTGCCCACGTCGACCACGGCAAGTCCACGCTCGCCGACCGCATCATCCAGCTCTGCGGTGGCCTGACCGCGCGCGAAATGGAAGCGCAGGTGCTGGACAACAACCCGATCGAACGCGAGCGCGGCATCACCATCAAGGCGCAGTCCGTGTCGCTGCCGTACAAGGCGAGGGACGGCATCACCTACCAGCTCAACTTCATCGACACGCCCGGGCACGTCGACTTCAGCTACGAGGTCAGCCGCTCGCTGGCCGCGTGCGAAGGCGCGCTGCTGGTGGTCGATGCCGCGCAGGGGGTGGAGGCGCAGTCGGTCGCCAACTGCTACACCGCGGTGGAGATGGGCCTGGAAGTCGTGCCGGTCCTCAACAAGATCGACCTGCCCACTGCCGACGTCGAGCGCGCCAAGGCCGAGATCGAGGCGGTGATCGGCATCGATGCGACCGACGCCGTGGCGATCAGCGCCAAGACGGGCCAGAACGTCGAGGCCGTGCTGGAGGCGATCGTCGCGCGCATCCCGCCGCCGAAGGCGCGCGACACCGACCGGCTGCAGGCGCTGATCATCGATTCCTGGTTCGACAACTACCTCGGCGTGGTGTCGCTGGTGCGCGTGATGCAGGGCGAGATCAAGCCCGGCGACAAGCTGCTGGTGATGTCGACCGGCCGCACCCACGAGGTGGACGAGGTCGGCGTGTTCACCCCCAAGCGCTCGCCGCGCGACAAGCTCGGCGCCGGCGAGGTTGGCTGGGTCAACGCCTCGATCAAGAACGTGCACGGGGCGCCGGTCGGCGACACCCTGACGCTGGCCGGCAAGCCGGCACCGCAGCCGTTGCCCGGTTTTCAGACCATGCAGCCGCGCGTTTTCGCCGGCCTGTTCCCGGTGGTCGCCGACGACTACACCGCGGTGCGCGAGGCGCTGGACAAGCTCAAGCTCAACGATGCCGCGCTGCACTTCGAACCGGAGACGTCCGAGGCCATGGGCTTCGGCTTCCGCTGCGGCTTCCTCGGCCTGCTGCACATGGACATCGTGCAGGAGCGGCTCGAGCGGGAATACGACCTCGATCTCATCACGACGGCCCCCACCGTGGTCTACGAGGTCCTGCTGACGGACGGCACGGTCATCCCGCTCGACAACCCGGCCAAGCTGCCGCCGGTGCAGAACATCGAGGAAGTGCGCGAGCCGATCATCGTCGCCAACATCCTGACGCCGCCGGATTACATTGGCAACGTCATCAAGCTGTGCGAGGAAAAGCGCGGCGTGCAGCGTTCGATCCACTACCTCGCCACGCAGGTTCAGATCAGCTACGAGCTGCCGCTCGCCGAGGTCGTGCTGGATTTCTTCGACAAGCTGAAGTCGGTGTCGCGCGGCTACGCCTCGATGGACTACCACTTCGACCGCTTCCAGGCCGGCCCCTTCGTGCGGGTGGACGTGCTGATCAATGGCGACCGGGTGGATGCGCTCTCGCTCATCCTGCACCGCTCGAGCGCCGATCGCCGCGGCCGCGAGCTGGTGGACAAGATGAAGGATCTGATCCCGCGCCAGCAGTTCGACGTCGCCATCCAGGCCGCCATCGGCGCGCAGATCATCGCGCGGTCCAGCGTCAAGGCGCTGCGCAAGAACGTGCTCGCCAAGTGCTACGGTGGCGACGTCACGCGCAAGCGCAAGCTGCTGGAGAAGCAGAAGGAAGGCAAGAAGCGCATGAAGCAGATCGGCAGCGTGGAGATTCCGCAGCAGGCCTTCCTGGCCGTGCTGCAGATGGACAAGTAAGGCAGGGAATGGGGAATAGGGAATGGCAAGAGCGATGCCGCAGGCAGGGCGCCCCCCCTGGCGTTATGGGCACCGGCTCTGACCATTCCCCATTCCCCATTCCCCATTCCGGCCGCCAAAGGAGCCAAGATGGATTTTGATTTCGCATTGCTGCTGGTCGTCCTCACCGCGGTGACCGGCGTGGTCTGGCTGCTCGACCGGCTCCTGCTTGCCGGTGCGCGGGCGCGCCGTGCCGCTGCGCTCGAGTCGATGGCCGGACTGTCCCAGGAGGAGCGCGACGCGCGGGCGCGCAACGCACTGCAGGAACCGGTGGCGGTCGAATACGCGCGCTCGTTCTTCCCCGTCCTGCTGCTGATCCTGCTGTTCCGCTCGTTCGTGGCCGAGCCGTTCAAGATCCCGTCCGGTTCGATGATGCCCACCCTGCTGGTCGGCGATTTCATCCTCGTGAACAAGTTCGCATACGGCTTGCGCCTGCCGGTGCTCAATACGAAGATCGTGTCCCTCGGCGAACCCGAGCGCGGCGACGTGTTCGTGTTCCGCTTCCCGGAAAACCCGAAGGAGGACTACATCAAGCGCGTGGTCGGGCTCCCCGGGGACGAGGTCACCTACCGCAACAAGACGCTCTACATCAACGGCGTCGAGGTGGCGGAGAGCGAGGTCGGGCCCTACACCGGCCCGTCCGAGGCCGGCCGCAGCATGGCCGGAGCGCAGGTGAAGGAGGAGCGGCTTGGCGAGGTGCAACACCGCATCATGGAAATCCCGCGCGTGTGGGTCGGCCACGAGGGAACGTGGCGGGTGCCGCCGGGCCACTATTTCGCCATGGGCGACAACCGCGACAACAGCGCCGACAGCCGCTTCTGGGGCTTCGTGCCGCAGGAAAACCTGGTCGGCAAGGCGTTCGTGATCTGGATGAACTGGGACAATGGCATCGATTTCCGCCGCATCGGGACGCTGATCCACTAGCGCGGCGGTTTCCACTGGCGAGGGGAGGGCGCGGACATGCAGCACAAGTCACGGGGCATCACGCTGATCGGCTTCATCATCCTGCTGTGCGTGCTCGGGTTCTTCGCCTACATGGCGATGCGGTTGATCCCGGTGTACGTGGAGTACTTCGGCGTGGTGAAGGCGATGGAGCAGGTTCGCAGCGAGCCCGGTTCCGCGCAGAAGTCGCTCGACGAGATCCGCCGCGACATGAGTTTCAAGTTCAGCACCCAGTACGTGGACGACGCCAACGTGCCGCCCTCGGCCATTTCGCTCAAGCGCGAGGCCGGCGCGGCGACGCTGCGCGTGGCCTACGAGCGGCGGATGCCGTTCCTCTACAACATCGATCTGGTCGCGCGGTTCGACAAGTCGATGAACCTGACGGGTGCCGGTGACTAGCCGTCCGGTCCTCGGGCATGCCTTCGTCGATGCCGCCCTGCTCGAGCAGGCGCTCACGCACCGCAGCGCCGGCTTCCCCAACAACGAGCGACTGGAGTTCCTCGGCGATGCGCTGGTCAACCTGGTCGTCGCCGAACTCGTGTACGAAACCTGGCCGCGCGCCACCGAAGGGGAAATGACGCGCCTGCGCGCCGCACTGGTCAACGGCGCCTCGCTGGCCGCGATCGCGCGCGAGGAGGAGATCGGCGACCGCCTGCTGCTCGGGCCCGGCGAGCTCAAGAGCGGCGGCTACCGCCGCGATTCCATCCTCGCCGATGCGTTCGAGGCGCTGGTCGCCGCCATCTACGCCGATGCCGGCTGGGACGCCTGCCGCGCCACCGTGCGGCGCCTGTTCGCGCAGCGCGTCGCCGCCGACGCGCACGTTCCCAAGGACGCCAAGACGCGCTTGCAGGAGCTGCTGCAGGGACGCAACCTGCCGCTGCCGGTGTACGAGCTGGTCGGCAGCCGCGGCGAGGACCACGCCCGCGTGTTCGACGTGGTGTGTCGCGTCGAAACGCTTTCCCTGGTCGCCGAAGGCAGCGGATCGAGCCGGCGCACCGCCGAGCAGGTCGCCGCCGAACGGCTGCTCGGGCAACTGCAGGCAGCCCCTCCCCATGGCGACTGACGGAAAAGTGCACCGGTTCGGACGCGTCGCGCTGCTGGGACGGCCGAACGTCGGCAAGTCCACCCTGCTGAACGCCCTGGTCGGCACGCGCCTCAGCATCGTCACGCCCAAGCCGCAGACCACGCGCCATCGCATCCTCGGCATCGTCAGCCGCGCCGATGCGCAGGTGCTCTTCATCGACACGCCCGGCCTGCACCAGGACGCACGCAGCGCGCTCAACCGACAGCTCAACCGCGTGGCACGCCAAGTGCCGCACGAAGCCGACGTGCTGGTGCACGTGACCGAGGGCCTGCGCTGGCACGACGAGGACGAAGCCGTCTGGAAGCTGGTGGCCGGGCAGCACGTGCCCTGCCTGCTCGCCATCAACAAGGTGGACAAGGTCGCCGACAAGGCTGTGCTGCTGCCGTATGCGGCAGGGATCACTGCCGAGCGGCCCTACGCCGGCGTGCATTTCCTCGTGGCCCGCCGCGGCGATGGCGTGCCGGCGCTGCTGGACGACCTCGTCGCGCGCCTCCCGGAGGGGCCGGCCGAATACGGCGAGGACGAGCTGACCGACCGCAGCGAACGCTTCCTCGCCGCCGAGCTCGTGCGCGAGCAGCTGATGCGCCAGCTCGCCGCCGAGCTGCCCTACGCCATCGCGGTCGAGATCGAGGATTTCGAGGACACGCCCGGCATCACCCGCATTGCCGCGCTCATCACGGTGGAGCGCGAAGGCCAGAAGGGCATCGTCATCGGCGCCGGTGGCAGCCACCTCAAGAAGATCGGCACCGCCGCCCGCATCGCGATGGAAAAGCTGTTCGGCCGCCGCGTCTTCCTCACCCTGCGCGTGCGCGTGCGCGAGTCCTGGAGCGACGACGCCGCCGCGTTGCGGCAGTTCGGATACGAATAGCAGGGAAAGGTGAATAGGGAATAGGGAATGGTTCAAGGCAGGAGCGGGGTTGCATCGCGATTTTTCCGCACACGATGAGCCGCTCTGACCATTCCCCATTCCCTATTCTCCATTCCCGGCTCAGGCCCCATGCGCATCGAAACCCAGCCCGCCTACCTCCTGCATGCGCGGCCGTATCGCGAGACCTCGCTGCTGCTCGATGCGTTCACGCGCGACCACGGGCGGGTGGGACTGGTGGCGCGGGGCGTGCGTCGCGAGCGCAGCCGGTTGCCGCGCGGCCTCCTGCAGCCGTTGCAGCCGCTGGTGCTGGACTGGGTCGCGAAGGGGGAGCTCGGTACCCTGACCGGCGCCGAGGCAGCCGGCATGCCGCTGCCGCTGGCGGGCGAGGCGCTCTTCCCCGCCATGTACCTCAACGAACTGGTGCTGCGCCTCAGCGCGCGCAACGATCCGCATCCCGAGGCGTTCGGCGCCTACGCGCTGTGCCTCTCGCGCCTTGCCGGCGAGCCCAACCCCGCCTGGGCGCTGCGGCGTTTCGAACGCGACTTCCTCGCCGGCATCGGCTATGCCCTCGCGCTCGATCGCACCGCCGCCGGCGATCCGGTCGAAGCCGCCACCGACTACGCCTACGACCCCGATTCCGGCCCGCTGCCCGGCGACGCACGCTCGCACTGGCCGCGCATCAGCGGCGCCGCGCTGCTCGCCCTCGCCGGCGAAGACTGCCCCCCGCCCGCGCAGCTGCGCGAACTGCGAGCTCTCGCACGCGCCGTGATCCGCCACCTGGCCGGAGGGGATCTGGCTTCGTGGACGATCGGGCGCGGCATGGCGGCGGCGCCGCCTGCCGGCTAGGCGTCTTCGGACGCCGGCCGCCGCTGTCGTTCGGCGGCAAGCTCGGTGTGGACGCGGGCGCACACGGCGAGGAATGCAGCAACGGCTCCGGGCGGGCATGGGCTTCCGGCAACCGCGCTGCGCAACGCCGCCGTTGCCTGCACTACCGCCGGTGCGCCGCAGAAGCCGGCCGAGGCGTCCAGGCGGTGCAGGCGGTCGCGCAAGGCGGCATGGTCGCCGAGCTGCATGATGTGCTCGATTTCGCGCGGGAGATCGTCCAGTTCGCGCAGGAAGAGTTCGCGCAGGGCATCGGCCGTGGCCCGGTTGCCGCCGACGGCGCGCAGCGCCTGGCGCCTGTCGACGCCATTGCCACCCGTGTCGGACACGGACGAAGCAGGCAGGTGGCGCGCCAGTGCGGCCCGCAAGGCAGCGACGGCGATCGGCTTCACCAGCACCTCGGCGAAACCGGCGCCACGCAGCATCGCGTGCTGCGCGGGGTCCGCGTCGGCCGTGGTGGCGAGCGCGGGCGCGTGGCGACTGGCGCTGCGTCCGGCACGGATGGCACCGAGGGCGGCGGCGCCGTCGAGGCCGGGCATGCGCGCATCGAGCAGCAACAGGTCGAGCGCATGCGCCTGGGCCAGTTGCACGGCCACGAGGCCATCGCCCGCCTGCAGGAAGTCGAACCCGGCAAGCGCCAGCGCTTCGGCAAAGAAGCGCAGGCTCGGCGGATTGTCATCGGCAACCAGGACGCGGGGCGTATCCATCGGCATGGGCGTGCGGCGATAGGGCAGAATCGGGCGCCATGCGCCTGCCGTCAATGCCCTTGCCCTTGCGGGCCGCGTTCACGCTGCTCGCGGCGGCCGCCGCAACGGCTCCCGCCAGCGCGCGCACGCTGACGCTGGAGGTCGCGCGCCTCGCGGCGCCGGACGTGCACGCGAGCGGCTTGCAGGTGTGCCTGGACGAGCGTGCCGGCGCGGTTTCGCTGCACGCGGACCGGCTCAGCGTGCCGCGACTGGCGATCGATGGTTCACTCGACTGGGATTGCACTCTCGCCACCGACGGGCCGGATGCGCGCCGCTGCGAGGGCCCGGTACGGCTGGATGGCGAGCGCACGACGGCAACCCGACTCGCGGTCCGCCATGCCGGAGCACGGCTCGATGTGCAGCTGGTGCAGGGGGACGCACGCGTCGCGGTTTCGCTGCCGGTCGACGGCAACGGGGCGTTGTCGGCCACCCTGCAGGAGGTGCCGGTGGCGTGGCTGCGGCCGGCACTCGCGGCGGCGGCTCCGGCGTTCGCGGTCTCCAGCGGCGTGCTCGATGGCAATGCCACCCTGCGCGAACGCGGCGCCGTGCATGCCGAATTGACCGCGAAGGGGCTCGCGTTTGCCGCCGGGACGGCCAGGATCGACGCCAGCGGCCTCGACCTCGACGGCACGTTCGACTGGACACCGGCCGACGCCGGAGCGCGCCTGCAGGGTCGACTGGCGCTGGCCCGGGGCCGTATTGCAGCGCCCGGCAGCGTGCTGGATCTTCCGCCCACGCCGGTGCAGGCCAGCATCGATCTCGTCATGCCGGGGCAGGGCCCGTGGCAACTCGCATCGCTCCGCTGGCAGGACGAAGGTGTGCTCGCGCTGGAGGCCCGCGGCGTGATCGATCCCGCTGCGCCCTGGCCGCCGCCGGCGCTTTCGGTGCACGTCGAGCGCCTGCAACTGCCGCATGCGATCGAGCGCTATGCCGGGGGGCAACTGGCCGCGCAGGGCCTGGAAGGCCTGCGGCTGGACGGCGCCGTGTCGGCCGACATCGTGCTGGCGAAGGGCGAATGGCAGCTCGTTTCCGCCAGCACCGACGCACTCGATGTCCATGATCCGCAACACGACCTGGCGTTCGACGGCCTGCACGGTGGAATCGACTGGTCGCCACGCGGGACGCGGCCGCCGCAACCCCTGGGCTGGCGCCAGGCACGGGTGGGGGGTGTGGTGCTGGGGAACGGCGCCACCCGGTGGCAGGCCATCGAGGGCGACCTGCACCAGCGCGGCAGCTGGGACATCGCGTTGCCGGCAGGACACGTGACGCTGCGGGACACCGTCCTTCACCCGCTGCCGTTCGCGCAGGCTGCGCTCTCCGCCAC
>JAEZQS010000039.1 GCA_023412995.1 Pseudomonadota bacterium | reverse complement strand
GCGCAGCAGTTCCGGCGCCGGCAGCCTGGCCAGCGACTGCAGCAGGCTGGCTGCGCCGGCCTGCGCGGCCGCCTGCGCTTCGCGCGCGAGCAAGGCCGCGAGGTCGCGGCAGTCGATGGGGGCACGCAGCCGTTGCGAAACCTGCAGCGCCGCCTCGTCCGGCGCTTGCCGCGGCGGCAGTCGCCACCAGGCGCGCGCCAGGAACACGGCATAGGCGACCGGCAACGGCTCCCGGCGGGCGGGGCAGCGATCGACCGCCGCGAGCCAGGCCTGTTCGAGCGCGGCTTTCGCCGTCGACGCTTCCGTCGCCTGCGCCTGCGCCAGTTCCGGCAGCAGCACCTGCAGCGCCCCGCAATCCCTGAGCACCACGATCATGCGCGACGGCTTCGCTTCCTGCAGGCCGCGCGCCAGTTCCTGCCAGACGCGTTCCGCAACCAGCGCGTCGACCTCGCCGGCGGCGGTCATCCGCCGCATCAGCGCCATCGTCTCCGGTGCCACCCGGAACTCGGCGAAGCGGGCGGCAAAGCGCGCCAGCCGCAGGATTCGCACCGGATCCTCGACGAACGACTCGCTGACGTGGCGCAGGACCTTGTCCTGCAGGTCGCGACGCCCGTCGAAGGGGTCGACGAGGGTCCCGTCCCGCGCCAGCGCGATCGCGTTGATGGTGAGGTCGCGCCGCGCGAGGTCCTCCACGAGCGTGACACCGGGGGCGAAATGGACCGCGAAGCCCTTGTAGCCGGGACCGGTCTTGCGCTCGGTGCGCGCCAGCGCGTATTCCTCCTTGGTGTCCGGATGGAGGAAGACCGGGAAGTCCTTGCCCACCGGACGAAAGCCCGCGTCGATCATCTCCTGCGGGGTGGCGCCGACCACCACCCAGTCGCGATCCACCACCGGCAAGCCCAGCAGCTGATCGCGCACCGAGCCGCCGACGCGGTAAGCCTGCATCAGCGACGCGCCGCGCTCAACCGCGCGCGCGCCGTTCCGCGTTGAAGGGCGAATCCACCGGCGCGAGATAGGTGGGCGCGATGGTGCTCACCGGCGTCGGCGCGATGCCCAGCTCCGGCGCCATCGGGCCGCTGGCGACGCTGTCGACCTTCATCGACAGCAGGTTGTCGCGCGACATCATCGTACGCCCCGGCATCTTCTCCATCACCATCGCCTGCAGGTGGCCCAGCGACAGCGGCAGGTTGAAGACGGGCCGCGGATGGCCGGCGCAGCGGCCGGCCAGCTGGATCAGCTCCCGCAGCGTGTAGATGTCGGGCCCGGCCAGCTCGTAGACCTTTCCGACCATCAGCGGCTCCTGCACCGCCTTGAGGATGGCGCTGGCCACGTCACCGACATAGACCGGCTGGAAGCGCGCATCGGCATTGGGCACCGCCATGAACGGCACGACGCCCTGCATCCGCGCGAGCAGGCTGAGGAAGCTGTCGCCCGGGCCGAACATGACCGACGGCCGGAAGATGACATGGTCGATGCCCGACTCGCGCACGATCTTCTCGGCTGCCGCCTTGGAACGCAGGTAGCGCGATGGCAGCGTGGCCGGATCGTTGTCGGTGACGCCCAGGGCGCTGACCTGCAGCAGGCGTCGCACCCTGTAGCGTCGGGCGCTGGCCACCACCCGCTCGGCCAGGCGCACGTGGGCGGCGCCAAAGTCGGGCCCGTAGAGATCGTTGGCGTCACCGAGCCTGCCGTGCAGGATGCCGACCAGGTTGACGACCACGTCCTTGTCCGACATCAGCCGGTCCAGCTCGCGGTCGTCGTGGATGTTCATCTGGACCACGTCGGTCTGCGGCAGCAGGATCAGGTGTCGTGCGCGCTCGCGGTTGCGGGTGGGCACGGTCATGCTGTAGCCGGCCGCATCCAGCCGCGGCACGAGATAGCGGCCGAGGAAGCCGGAACCGCCCAATACGAGGATGTTTGCTGGTCTCATGGCGCCTGCAGGAGAGGTGACCCGGCCGCAGATCGGGCTGCCCGGGGCACCTGGGGTACCTAGGGCAGCTGCGTCGTCCCCGCTGCCTTGGGCTCGATCGTACCAAGGCGCGCCTTCAACGACTGCGGTTTGCCGGTGAACATTGCTGAATAGTCTGTCGCATTGGCCAGCACGTTCTTCACGTAGCCACGGGTTTCCGCGAACGGGATGATCTCGGTGAAGATCGCGCCTTCCAGCGGCCGCTGCAGGGAGCCGCGCCAGCTGCGCGACCGGCCGGGGCCGGCGTTGTAGCCGGCGGAGGCCAGCACCGCCGAGCCGTCGAGGTCGTCGAGGGCCTGCTTGAGGTAGAAGGTGCCGAACTCCAGGTTGGTCTGCAGGTCGTTCAGGTCGCGCGGGTGGAAGTCGCGCCGGCCGAGCTTGCGGGCGATCCAGCGGCCGGTGGCCGGCATGATCTGCATCAGGCCGGAGGCGCCGACATGGGAGCGCGCGTCCATGATGAACCGCGATTCCTGCCGGATCAGGCCGTAGACCCAGGCCGCATCGACGTCCATCGCGCGGGTGACCGGCAGCAGCTGGTCGGCGAACGGCGTGGGGTAGCGCAGCACGAAATCCGCGCGGCGGATGCGTTCGTCGGTGTTGATGGCGCGGTCGAGCAGCTGGCGGCGCGCAGCCCAGTGGGCGATGGCCCGCAGTTCCTCATCCGAGCGGCCGCGCAGCTGGAAGTTCCATTCGCGGTTGCCTTCGAAGCGCATGCCCAGTGCGTAGAAGGCGAGGGCGCGGGCGAGGCCCGGGTTGCTGTCGAGGGCGGCCACCGCCTCCGGCTTCGGCTCCGGCGGGCGTGGCGGCACGACGAGGTCGCGGTCCAGCTCCTCGTTGGCGAGCTTGCCGTAGAAGTCGTGGCGGTCCGCCAGCGAGGCGAACAGCGCGGCGGCCTCGCGCGGATGGCCCTGCGCCTTGCGGGCGCGGCCCAGCCAGTAGATCCAGGCGGGCTCGTTGCGCTCCGCGTCGCTCATCGACAGGATGATGGTGCGCAGCAGCCCCCAGTCCTGTTCCCGCAGCGCCGCGCGCGCCAGCCAGCCGCGGGTCTGGTCGCTGGCCTGGACGCCGATCGCTTCCTTGGTCCACTGGTGGGCTTCGGGCGCGAGGCGCCGCATCCCGGCGGCGGCCACCTGCGACCAGGCGAAGCGCTGCTCGGCCAGCGGCAACGTCGCGCCGACGGCCTGCAACTGCCGTGCCGCGGAGTCCGGATCGTCGCGTGCCAGGCGGACGATCGCGATCAGCTTCAGGTCGTTCGACAGCGGCGACTTGAGTGCCGCGGCCGGGCGCCGCAAGGCCTGCTCGATCCCCTTCTCGTTCAGGGCCGATCCCAGCAGCGACGCCGCGAAGCGGATGTCGTTGGCGGCATTGGCCTCGAGCGCGAACAGGAAACGCCGGCGGATGTCCGGAGGCTTGAGCGCACCGGCCGCCGCCAGCGCCTCGAACAGGTCGGCGCAGGCGCGGTTGAGCGCGACCGGCCGCATCAGCAGCTCGTCGATCTCGTTGCGCGCCTTCGCCGGCAGCGGCTTGCCCGGTGCCAGGCGGGCAAGGCCGGAGAGCTGGGCATAGCAATCGGGCGAGCTCTCGTCGCGCAGCAGCCATTGCGGGTAGTGCTGGTCGAAGTTCTGCCAGTCGCCACGGCGTCCCAAGGCCAGCAGCCAGTCGCGGCGCAGCAGGTCGCCGACCAGGCTGCCCGGATGACGCGCGAGGAAGCGGCGCACCGGCTCGTCGATTTCGCCGGTGAGCGCCTCCACGCGCCGTGGCGAAAGCCGGATGCGCAGGCCCCAGTAGTCGACATAGCCGTAGAGCACGTGGTCGCCGGGTATCGCCAGGATGGCCTGCTCGTAGCGCTCGAGGTCGTTGGCGAGCATCGCCTTGCGCGCGGCGATGAAGGCCTCGTCGACCAGCGAGGCGGACGGGGGCAGGGGCGTGGGCTCGGCGGCAGCGCCCGCCGCGCCTTCCGCGGT
>JAEZQS010000012.1 GCA_023412995.1 Pseudomonadota bacterium | reverse complement strand
GCGGTCGCGCTTGCAGCGCTCCTACGGAAAGCCGACCCTTCTTGGAAGTCGTACCGTCGCCGCGACGGCGAACCTGCGGCTGCGATCGCTGGATGGGACGGGCGCCGCGACCAGGGGTGGCGCGTCGACGGCTTTTACCAGGACCGCCCGAGCGCGCGCAGGACCTTGCCGGCCAGCCACGCCGGTCCGATCAGCAGGTAGGCGAGATCGGTGAGGAACGACGGCCGCCGTCCTTCGATGGCATGGCCGATGAACTGGCCAATCCATGCCGCCACGAAGACGCCGCCGGCCAGCCATGCCAGCGCGTGCGGGCCGATGGTTCGGTAGAGGCCTTCGGTCACGAGGCCGAAGGCCACGAACACCAGCAGCATGGCAAGCGCCACGGGACGCGAGAGGCGCCAGTAGAAGGAGAACGCGCCCACCATCACGAGTCCGCACCAGAAACCGGGCCGGCCGATCCAGGGTGCGACCGGCACCAGCCACAGGGCCGCGATCACCGCCCACAGGATGGCCGGCACGCAGAGCCAGTGCACCAGCCGGTTGGTCGGGTGCTGGTGGTCCGCGCCGTAGCGCGCGAACCAGTCGTCCACGCTGCGCATCGTGTCCTACGGTCGGCTGCTCAGGCGGCGTCCGCGTCGATGCCGGCGAGCCGTTGCAGGGCCTCGGCGTACTTTGCCGCGGTGCCCTCGATCACCTCGCGCGGCAGGCGCGGTCCCGGTGCGCGCTTGTCCCAGTCCAGCGTTTCCAGGTAGTCGCGCACGAACTGCTTGTCGAAGCTCGGCGGGCTCCCGCCCGGCCGGTAGCTGTCGGCGGGCCAGAAGCGCGAGGAGTCGGGCGTCAGCATCTCGTCCATGACGTAGAGCCGGCCCTCGGCATCGGTGCCGAACTCGAATTTGGTGTCGGCAATCAGGATGCCGCGCTCCGCGGCGTAGCCGGCGGCATAGCGGTACAGCGCCAGCGTGGCGGTGCGGACCCGCTCGGCGAGGTCGCCGCCCACCGCGGCCACCACCTGGTCGAAGGCGATGTTCTGGTCGTGCTCGCCCGGTGCTGCCTTGGTCGACGGCGTGAACACCGGCTCGGGCAACTGGCCGGCCTGCACCAGCCCGGCGGGAAGGCGGATGCCGCAAAGGCTTCCGCTGGCCTGGTATTCCTTCCATCCCGAGCCGACCAGGTAGCCCCGCGCGATGGCTTCCACCGGCACCGGCTTCAGCCGCCGCACCACCACGCTGCGCCGGGCGTACAGCGCCTGGTCGGTGCCGGGCGGGAGCACGTCGGCCACGGCGCGTCCGGTCAGGTGGTTGGGTACCAGGTGGCGGGTCAGGCCGAACCAGAAGTTCGAGATCTGCGTCAGCATCTCGCCCTTGCCGGGGATCGGGTCGGGCAGCACCACGTCGAACGCGGACAGGCGGTCGGTCGCCACCATCAGCAGGGTGTCCGGGTCCAGCGCGTAGACGTCGCGCACCTTGCCGCGGTGGACCAGGTCGAGCCCGGGAAGATCGGAACGGGAGAGGACGGTCGGCATGTGCGGCGCGGGCGGGCAGCAGGGATGGCCATTGTAGGGCGGTGGACAGGCGGTCCGCAGCGGGATGCCCTGGCGCAGGCGAACGCGGTGCCAACGTTCGCCTTGCTAGAATCGGCGCATCGTGTCCCACCCGCGCCTGTCGCCCAACCTGCCCGTCCCTGCCAGCCTGCCGCGGCGGCGTGCGGCTGCCCGCCCGCGCGGGGCCCGCGGCACATGACCGGCAAGATCCTTGGCGCGCTGATCGGCTACCTGCTGTTCCGCAACTGGTTCGGCGTGCTGCTCGGCGTGATGGTCGGCCACTTCTACGACTCGGCTTCCGTGCGCCTGCGCCCGCCATCGATGGGCCAGGGGTTCATCGAACCGCTGTTCGCGTTTGCCGGCGCCCTTTCCAAGTCCGACGGCCGCGTGTCCGAACCGGAAATCGCCGCGACCGAGGCGCTGATGGCGCGCCTGCGGCTGGACGCGGTGCAGCGGCGCATCGCGATGGAACGCTTCAACGCCGGCAAGCAGCCCGCGTTCGACCCCAGCCTGGCCATTGCCGGCCTGCGCAGCTGGTGCAGCGGCCGGCGCGACCTCGCCTTCATCGTGCTCGACCTGCTGCTGGACCTGGTCCATGCCGAAGGGCTGCTGGTACAGGCCAAGCTGGCGCTGGTGTTGCGCCTGTGCCGTGCGCTGGGCGTCAGCGAGCACGAACTCGCCGCGCTGGCGGCCATGAAGGGTTACGGTCCCGGACCTCGATCGGGCCCGCGCGGTCCCGGACCGCGACAGCCACCGTCCTCGCGCCCGGCCGACATCGATCCCTACGCGGTGCTCGGGGTCGAGCGCAACGCCAATGAACGCGACATCAAGCGCGCCTACCGCAAGCTGATGAGCCAGCACCATCCGGACAAGCTCGGCAGCGGCGTGCCGGACGAGCTGAAGCGGCGCGCCGAGGAGCGTGCCCGCGAGATCAACGCCGCCTACGAGCGCATCAAGGCGGAGCGGGGGCTGAAGTGACGGTGTGGACGCAACCGGCATTGCCGCAGGCAGGCCTCTACATCGTCGCCTTGCGCAGCCGCGAGCCGGTCTCGACCCGGCGCGGCGAGCGCCGCATCGAGCACCGCTGCATCGAGGTCGACCGCGCCCGCTGCAAGTTGGGCAAGGCCGGCAACCTCGGCCGCCGCGCGCGCGATTACGCACGCGTGTTCGGCGATGCCAACATCTGCTTCACGCCGCTCGCGGTGCTCGCCGACGACCTCGTGCGCGCGGAGCGGCAAGTGCTCGAACGCCTGCGTCCCTGGCGCGTGCGCGGACCCGGCGGCCGCCTCAACGTATGGTTGTGGGGGATCGAAACGGACGAGGTGGCACGCATAGCGCTCGCGGCCCTGGCCGAGGACGGCATCGCCTTCACCCCCTGCATGCCCTGACGCCCACCCCTGCCGGAGGAACCATGGCCAGGCAAGCCGCCGTCATCGCCCCATCCATCCTTTCCGCGGACTTCGCGCGCCTTGGCGAGGAAGTCGACGCGGTGCTCGCCGCCGGCGCGGACTGGATCCACTTCGACGTGATGGACAACCATTACGTGCCCAACCTCACGATCGGGCCGATGGTTTGCGCCGCCTTGCGCAAGCACGGTGTGACGGCGCCGATCGACGTGCACCTGATGGTCAAGCCGGTCGATCGCATCGTGCCGGACTTCGCCGAAGCCGGCGCCACCACCATCAGTTTCCATCCGGAGGCGACCGAGCATGTCGACCGCACCCTGCAGCTGATCCGCAGCCACGGCTGCCAGGCGGGGCTGGTGCTCAATCCCGCCACCTCGCTCGACTGGCTCGACTACCTGATGGACAAGGTCGACCTGGTGCTGGTGATGTCGGTGAATCCCGGGTTCGGCGGGCAAGGCTTCATTCCTGCCGCGCTGGAGAAGCTGCGCCGCGCGCGCGAGCGCATCGATGCCAGCGGCCGCGCGATCCGGCTGGAGATCGACGGCGGCGTGAAGCCCGACAACATCGGCGAGATCGCAGCGGCAGGCGCCGACACCTTCGTCGCCGGCTCGGCCATCTTCGGCGAACCCGACTACGCCCGCGTCATCGCGCGCATGCGCGACGCGATCGGCTAGTCGTCGCCCGTCCACCCGGCTTCCGGCGGAACCATCCGCGCGCGCGGCTCAGCCGTGCAGCGACGCCGCCAGCCCGAGGATCAGCGCGGCGAGGGCAAACATCACCCGGAACGGTTCGCCGGAGCGGAGCTCGTCGTCGGGTTCTTCCTTGCGGGGTTCCATGCGGTCGTCCTCGGTACGTCGGGTGGGTAAAGGTCTCGCTGGCGGAGAGGATGCGTGATCGAAGCTGCATGGCGGCCTGCCGGGGAGAGCGGGGATTGGGGA
>JAEZQS010000371.1 GCA_023412995.1 Pseudomonadota bacterium | reverse complement strand
CCCGCGGACTGCGCGAGCAGGCTGCGGGGTTCGCCGACGGCACATCCGTGTGCCGGCGTCGAACGGGCCCGCATCCCTGCGGGCCCCCCTTCGGGCTGATCCTCCGCCTGCTCGCCGGGACGTACGGGGGAAAGCGGACAGCAAGAGCACGGCCGCCCGGCTTTTCGCCCTGGCTTTCCCCCGTACGGTGCGGCGGCCAGCGGACGGAAAAGCCCGCAGGGGCGGCGCGAGGGATCGCGCCGCTTCCGCTGCCGGCACAGGGATGTGCCGTCAGCGGAACCCGGCCGCTGGACGCGGACCCGCCGGGCAGAGCCCGGCGGGCGTACCGTCCGGGGGTGCCCTTTCTCTTGGTTACTTCTCTTTGGGCAAGCAAAGAGAAGTGACTCGCACGCCGAAGGCGGGCGAAAGCACTTCGCACGTCCCTACACGCGGCGCGGCGAGCCGCACAGGCTTCCGGCGTCACTCACCAGCGCGCGGGTTTCACCCCGGCAGCATCAACGCGGCGAGCACGCGCCGCCCCTCCCCCGCAAGCAGGTTGTAGGTACGGCAGGCGGCGGCGTTGTCCATCACCTCGATGCCGATGCGCCGCTGTAGCAGCGCGGCCTGCGCCTCGCGGGGCGGGAACACCTGCCGCTGTCCGGTGCCGAGCAGTACGACTTCGGGCTCCAGCGCGGCAATGGCTTCGGCGGCGGCGCGGTCGAACTGCGCCGCGGACGCGACCGGCCAGTCCTCCACCAGGCGGTCCGGCGCGAGCAGGAAGCTGCGTTCCAGCACCCGGTCGACCACGGTGATCGCGCCCGGCATGCAACTGCGCACGTAGAGGTATCCCTGCGGGAGTTCGTGGGTGAGCTGCATCGGGTCAGCGCGGCAGCACGATCCGCGGCTGCTTCGGATGGCGCCGGTACAGCGTGGCGGTGCGGCCGATCGCCTGCACCGCTTCCGCCGAGGTGGCGACGGCGAGGGCCTCGATGGCTTGCGCGCGTTCGGCCCGGTCGCCCCCGGGAAGCCTCAGCTTCACCAGTTCGTGGTGCGCCAGGGCGCCGTCGAGTTCCGCCACCACGGCAGGCGTGATGCCTTTCTGGCCGACCATGACGACCGGATCGAGGTCGTGGGACAGGCCGCGGAGATAGCGCTTCTGCGTGGACGTGAGCGGCATGAACGGGGTCCGAATGCGGACGGGAGGCGGCGCAATGCGCGGGTCGTGCAGGGTATCATGCGGCGCCGGTCCGGCCGAACGGCGCGGCGGCGCAGGCTGCGGCCGGGCGCGCTGGCGGGACATCCGATGCAACCGGCGTGGTAGCGATGGCGCGCAGCAAATCCAGCTCACGCTGGCTGAAGGAGCATTTCAGCGATCCGTTCGTGAAGCGTGCCCAGGCCGAAGGCTGGCGCTCGCGCGCGGTATTCAAGCTGGAAGAACTCATCGAGCGCGACCGCCTGTTGAAACCGGGCATGGTGGTGGTCGACCTCGGCGCCGCCCCGGGTGGGTGGTCGCAGGTTGCGCGGGCGCGCCTGGGCGAGACCGGCCGCGTGATCGCACTCGACATCCTGCCGATGGAAGGCATCGCCGGGGTCGAGTTCATCCTCGGCGATTTCCGCGAGCAGCCGGTGCTGGAGCGCCTGGAACAGGCACTGGACGGGGCCGCCGTCGATCTTGTGCTTTCCGACATGGCCCCAAACTTGAGCGGCATGACCGCCGTGGACCAGCCCCGCTCGATGCACCTGGTGGAACTGGCCGAGCAGTTCGCGCAGGCGCGGCTGCGGCCGGGCGGGGCATTCCTCGCCAAGGTCTTCCAGGGGACCGGATTCGACGAGCTGGTGCGGCGCTTGCGCGCCGGCTACGAGCGCGTCAGCATCCGCAAGCCACGTGCTTCGCGGGCGCGCAGCCCCGAAGTCTATGCGCTCGCCACCGGCAAGCGCCAATGAGTGACGCACCGCACGGTTCCACCGCCGCTTTTCGTGAGAAGTCCGCACCGGGATGTGCCGGCTCTTGCGAAGGACTCGCACAATGAACGACATGGTCAAGAACCTCCTGCTCTGGGTCATCATCGCGGTCGTCCTCCTGACCGTGTTCCAGAGCTTCAATCCGCGCACGACGGCGCCGTCGGACGTGCCCTATTCGAGCTTCACGCAGCAGATCGAGAACGGCGGCGTGTCGTCGGTGACGCTGAGCGCGGAACTGCCCTCCAAGGCGACCGCCAAGCTGAAGGACGGCAACTCCGTCTCGACCACGGTGCCGCTGGGCGCCAATGACCGCCTGGTCGAACTGCTCGCCAAGGGCAGCGTCGAGCTGCGCCAGACGCCGCAGGAAAACGTGAAACTGTGGGGCGTCCTGCTGGACTGGGTGCCGATCCTCATCTTCATCGGCCTGCTGGTCTACTTCATGCGCCAGATGCAGGCGGGTGCCGGTGGCCGCGGTGCGATGTCGTTTGGCCGCTCGCGCGCCAAGCTTCAGGGCGAGGACCAGGTGAAGGTCACCTTCGCCGATGTCGCCGGCTGCGACGAGGCGAAGGAAGAGGTCTCCGAGCTGGTCGAGTTCCTGCGCGATCCGTCGCGCTTCACCAAGCTCGGCGGCAAGATCCCGCGGGGCGTCCTGATGGTGGGTTCGCCCGGTACCGGCAAGACCCTGCTCGCCAAGGCGATCGCCGGCGAGGCGAAGGTGCCGTTCTTCTCCATTTCCGGTTCCGATTTCGTCGAGATGTTCGTCGGCGTCGGCGCCGCGCGCGTGCGCGACATGTTCGAAAAGGCGAAGAAGCACGCGCCCTGCATCATCTTCATCGACGAGATCGACGCGGTCGGCCGCCATCGCGGCGCCGGCCTCGGCGGCGGGCACGACGAGCGCGAGCAGACGCTGAACCAGCTGCTGGTCGAGATGGACGGCTTCGAGGGTAGCGAGGGCGTGATCGTCATCGCCGCCACCAACCGCCCGGACGTGCTCGACCCCGCGCTGCTGCGCCCGGGCCGTTTCGATCGCCAGGTGGTCGTGCCGCTGCCCGACCTCAAGGGCCGCGAGCAGATCCTCAAGGTGCACATGCGCAAGGTGCCGGTGGCGGCCGACGTCGAGCCGCTCACCATCGCGCGCGGCACGCCGGGGTTTTCCGGCGCCGACCTGGCCAACCTCGTCAACGAGGCGGCGCTGTTCGCCGCGCGCGCCAATTCGCGTGAAGTCCACATGGGCGATTTCGAGCGCGCCAAGGACAAGATCATGATGGGCGCCGAGCGGCGCTCGATGATCATGAGCGACGACGAGAAGAAGCTGACCGCCTACCACGAGGCGGGCCACGCGATCGTCGGGCTGTCGGTGCCCGAGCACGACCCGGTGCACAAGGTCACCATCATCCCGCGCGGTCGCGCGCTCGGCGTCACCATGTTCCTGCCCGAGTCGGACCGCTACAGCCACTCCAAGAGCTCGCTCGAAAGCCGCCTCGCCAGCCTGTACGGCGGGCGCGTTGCGGAGGAACTCATCTTCGGCGAGGACAAGGTCACCACCGGCGCATCCAACGACATCCAGCGCGCGACGCAGCTGGCGCGCGACATGGTGACCAAGTACGGCCTGTCGGAGGAACTGGGTCCAATGACCTACACCGACGAGGAAGACGAGGTGTTCCTCGGCCGTTCGGTGACCCAGCACAAGCACGTGTCGGAGGAAACCTCGCGGCGCATCGACGAGGTGGTGCGCCAGGTGATCGACCGCGCCTACGACCGCGCACGCGAGATCCTGACGACCAATGCCGCCAAGCTCGAATCGATGGCGCAGGCGCTGCTGCAGTACGAGACGATCGATCGCGAGCAGATCGCCGCGATCATGGACGGCCGCGAACCCGATCCGCCCAAGGACTGGCAGCGCGACCGCAAGCCGGGCTCCGGTCCGGGCGGCGGCACGCCGCGCAACGAGAGCCCGATCGGCGGGCCTGCCGTGCAGCCGCGCGTGCGCGACTGAGCCCGCGGGGAATGCGCGGCGGCCGTGCGGGGTTGCCG
>JAEZQS010000370.1 GCA_023412995.1 Pseudomonadota bacterium | reverse complement strand
GGCTGGTGGCGCCCGGGGGGCGGCGGGGCCCCGGGCCCCGGGGGCGCCGGGCCGCCGCCGGCCGTACTTTGCTGCGCAACATCGCCAACTGGTGCGCTGCCGCACATTCTGCTAGCGTTGCCCGATGGCCCAGGTCCGCATCATCAAGAAGTACCCGAATCGGCGGCTCTACGACACGGAGATCTCCAGCTACATCACGCTGGAGGAAGTGCGCCAGCTGGTGCTGGACGGCGAGGAGTTCGAGGTCCGCGATGCGAAGAGCGGCGAGAACCTGACCCGTTCGGTCCTGCTGCAGATCATCTCCGAATACGAGGACCGCGGGCAGCCGATGTTCACCACCCGGCTGCTGTCGCAGATGATCCGCTTCTACGGCGACTCGCTGCAGGGCCTCATGGGCGGCTACCTCGAACGCAGCCTGCAGGTGTTCCTCGACCAGCAACAGCAGTTCCGCAGCCAGCTCAACAACATGCTGGGCCAGACGCCCTGGTCGATGATGAACGACCTGACCGAACGCAACATGGATCTGTGGAAGTCGCTCCAGCAGGGCTTCCTCACCGCCACCGCGGACCGCATGCGCGACGCCGGCACGACCGGCGGCGGCACGCCCCCGGGGCCGGCACCGGACGCGCCGAAGAAGGACGCCAAGTCCTGATCGCGCCGGAGCGCCGGCCGCCGCATCCCGTGTCCACGCCCGCCGCGGCGCAACAATTCCACGCGGCGCGATGCCGCATGCAGCCCTTGGGGAACCTTCGATGAGCAAGCGCATCGCTGTCGTCACCGGTGGTATCGGTGGCCTTGGCACGGAAATCTGCAAGTACCTGGCACGCTCGGGTCGCAAGGTCATTGCCGCCGACCTCGCCGCACGCGAGGAGCGCCTGGCGGCGTTCCGCGCGGAGATGGCGGAGTTCGGCGATGCCGTTGCTTTCGCCCCGCTGGACGTCGCCGATTACGAGGACTGCGAGCGGTTCGCCGCCGACGTCGCCGCCACCCACGGCACGATCTCGGTCCTCGTCAACGCCGCCGGCATCACCCGCGACACCAGCCTGCGCAAGATGACGCCGGCGCAATGGAACGACGTGCTGCGGGTGAACCTCGGCGGCGTGTTCAACCTCTGCCGCCAGGTCGTCGACGGCATGACCGCGCAGGGCTTCGGCCGCATCATCAACATCTCCTCGGTCAACGGCCAGACCGGCCAGTTCGGCCAGACCAACTACTCCGCTGCCAAGGCCGGCATGCACGGCTTCACCATGGCGCTGGCGCGCGAGGTGGCGAAGAAAGGCGTGACGGTCAACAGCATCTCGCCGGGCTACTGCGCCACCGCGCTGGTGATGGCGGTGCCGGAGGAGATCCGCAACCAGATCATCGCCGGCATCCCGGTCGGCCGCCTCGGCCAGCCGCACGAGATCGCGCGCGCGGTCGAGTTCCTCGCCGCCGACGACGCCGGCTTCATCACCGGCGCGAACATCCCGGTGAACGGCGGATACTTCATGGATTTCTGAAAGGCGGGGATTCGGGATCGGGATTCGGAGCCACGGCCCTATTCCCCAATCACCACTCCCGAATTCCGGCTTTCAATAGTCCAGCCCATCGATGAAGAGGAAATCCTCCGGCGTGCGAACGCAGTCGTAGGTGACGACGTGGCGGGGGCCGGTTTCGACCACCTCGAAGTCGCTGACCTGCGGTGACGGGCTGCCGTCGACGAAGACGTGTTCGTCGATGCCGAGGTCGTCCCACTTGGCGGTGGTGAAGCGGTCGTCCTCGCCGGTCAGCGCGATGTTGCCGCCATCGGCGAGGACGATGCCGTAGCGCTTCATCGTGCGCAGCAGGACGCGCGCGGCCGGGTTGTAGCCGGAGAGGTCGAAGTCGCTGCGCAGGCGCAACCGCACGCCGTAGGGCACGCTGGCAGCGGGACCACTGGTCACCAGCGTGCCGTGCGTGGCCGGATGCACGTAGCGGTCGTCGGCAATGCGCGCGTTGGGCAGGATGAAGCGGATCGCGTGGCCGATGTCGCCCTGGGACGGGATGGCGGCCGCGACCTCGTCGGCATTGAACAGCAGTGCCGCGATCGGGAACCCGGCCGCGTCCGCGCTGGTGCACTGCTCGCCGCGGCCGGTGCGAGGGTAGGCCTTGCGCAGGTCCCAGCGCAGCGCGCAGATCGACTGCAGCGCATTGCCGGCCACGTTGGCGGCGTAGGCCTCGAACAGCGTGTCGCCCTGCACCACCAGCAGGTGGCAGTCCGCGTCTTCGTGGTCGCAGGCGTAGCCGGGCGAGCCCTCGATCGCGCCGCCTGGCGGCAGGGGAAATGCAAAGCCGGGAGCGTCGCAATCGGGCGAGTAGTAGTCGCCGCCGCTAGGCCAAGCGACGACCGGCACCGTGGGCGCACCGGCCGCTGCGTGGAGCACGAACATCGAGAAATCGATCTGCAGCACGCCGCCATTGCCCCAGCCGCCCAGGCCCTCCAGCGTGGCGATCATGGTGGCGGAGTCGGCGGCGAGCGGCGCCTGGCTGATGTCCTGGTTCCAAGTGGCATTGGCCGGGAAGCGCGGCAGCGGGGCAGCGCTGGCGGCGGCGGCAGCCAGGCCGAGTGCGACCAGCAGGATGGTGCGGCGCATGGGGTCTCCTCCTGGCGCGATGCTGCGGCCTGGGAATGGGGCTTTCCGTGGCGCCGGTCGCAGGTCGCGCAGCTACCAGACCAGGTCCGCCGGCACGTCGTCGTCCGCCGCGGCGTCCGGATCGCACAGCAGGACCAGCGCCTCCGGATCGATCGCCTGCGCGGCCAGCGCGTGTTCGCGCGTGACCAGGAGATAGCGGCCGGCCAGCTGCACCAGCGCGAGTTCGCCCTGGTTGAGGCGCGGCAGCTGCGCGGCGGTGACGTACACCCGGCGGATCTTGCCGCCGTGCGGAAAGTGCCGCACGCGGTCGGCCTCGGGCTCGTTGAGCGCAGCGCCGCCGAGCAGTGCGGTGAGCTTCTGGCGCCGTTCCTTTTTTTCCTTCGCGCGTGCTTCCGCTTCGCGCTGCTCGCGCTCCCGCTGCGCTCGCTCGCTGCGGTCGCGCAACGCCCACGCCTTGGCGAGATCGATTTCGGCGTCATCCCGTTGTGTCGGACCGCCGGGCTTCACGCCACGGGAAGCCGCCTTGCCCGGCTTGCGGGGGCCGGACCGGTTCTTTTCGCGGCGCGGCGGCGGCTCCGGCCTGGTCGCCGCGAAGCCGGCCTTGAGCAACTGGTCGCGCAGGGATTCGGACATGGTTCACCCGCTGGCGCCGATGGCGGCGCTTCGCATCAGTAGTGGGGCGGCGGCGGCTCGTCGTGCGGATTCGACGACAGCGTGCCGCGCACGGCGAGCAGCTCGCTTCGCAGGCCCTCGACCACTTTGCGCAGCGCGAGCAGCTGCCGATCGTGCAGCGCAAGGGTGTCGCCGAGCGAGGACAGCGTGTCGTCGATGAATGCCATGCGCACCTCCAGCTCGTCCAGGCGCTGCTCGAGCGATGCGGCCGGCATGCTCAGCCCGGCAGGCGCTCGATGAGGTGGCGTCCATGGCGCGCGCCGGTCGCGCCCAGCGCTTCGCGCGCGGCCAGCGCGAGGTCGGCGGCGGCCATCTCGCGCACGAGTTCCTCGAAGCTGGTGCGGGGGTGCCAGCCGAGGCGCTCGCGCGCGAGGGTCGCATCGCCTAGCAGCGTCTCGACCTCGGCTGGACGGTAGTACTGCGGATGCACGCGCACCACGACGTCGCCCGCCGCGACGCGCGCGTCCGGCATGTCGACCCGCGCCACCACGGCGTGCTCGTCGGCGCCCTCGCCGCGGAACTCCAGCTCGATGCCCATCTCGCGTGCGGCCAGGGCAACGAACTCACGCACCGAATGCTGCAGGCCGGTGGCGATCACGTAGTCCGCCGGTTCGTCCTGCTGCAGGATCAGCCACTGCGCCTCGACGAAGTCGCGCGCGTGTCCCCAGTCCCGCCGCGCATCCAGGTTGCCGAGGTAGAGGCAATGCTGCAGGCCACTGGCGATGCGCGCCAGGCCGCGCGTGATCTTGCGCGTGACGAAGGTCTCGCCACGGATCGGCGACTCGTGGTTGAACAGGATGCCGTTGCAGCCGTAGATGCCGTAGGCCTCGCGGTAGTTGACCGTGATCCAGTAGGCGTAGAGCTTGGCCACGCCATAGGGCGAGCGCGGATGGAACGGCGTGGTCTCGCGCTGCGGCGTCTCGCGCACGAGGCCGTACAGCTCGGACGTGGACGCCTGGTAGAAGCGGCAGCGGTCGCCCAGGCCAAGGCTGCGCATGGCTTCGAGCACGCGCAGCGCGCCGACGCCATCGGCATTGGCGGTGTACTCCGGCTCCTCGAACGACACCGCGACGTGGCTCTGCGCGGCGAGGTTGTAGATCTCGTCCGGCTTCACCTGCTGGATCACGCGCAGGAGGCTCAGGCTGTCGGTGAGGTCGCCGTAATGCAGGCGCACGCCGGGGCGCGTCTCGTCCAGCTCGTGGTAGAGGTGGTCGATTCGCTCGCTGTTGAACGAGGACGCACGGCGCTTGAGTCCATGCACCTCGTAACCCTTGGCCAGCAGCAGCTCGGCCAGGTAGGCGCCATCCTGGCCGGTGATGCCGGTGATCAGTGCCCGCTTCTGTTCCATTGCATTCGGCTGTCGTGCAGTCGCAAAGGGAGGGGATGGTAGCCTAAAGGCAGGGGCTGGGGGCTAGGGGCTCGCCCTGGAGCGAGCGCGCGCGAGCCGCGTTGTCGATTGCATCGCGCCGGCTGTTCCTCGCCAGCCTTTGCCGCTCAGGCGCCGCCGGTGGCTTGCCGCACGCTGCGGCCACGGCCGATGCCGTAATAGGCGATGCCGGCCTGCTCGACCGTGGCCGGATCGAAGATGTTGCGGCCATCGAATATCACCGGCTCGGCCAGGCTCGCCGCGATGCGCTCGAAGTCCGGGCTGCGGAACGCCTTCCATTCGGTGACGACCACCAGCGCATCGGCGCCGTCCAGCGCGGCATAGGATTCATCGCACAGCACGAGGTCGGGGCGCGTGCCGTAGAGCCGCGCCGCTTCGGCGGCCGCTTCCGGATCGTAGGCGCGCACGCGCGCGCCGGCCTGCCACAGCTGTTCGAGCAGCGTGCGGCTGGGCGCCTCGCGCATGTCGTCGGTGTCGGGCTTGAACGCCAGTCCCCACACGGCGATGCAGCGGCCGCGCAGGTTGCCGTCGAAATGCCGGCCGAGCAGTTCGAACAGCTTGCCCTTCTGGCGCGCGTTGACCGCTTCCACCGCCGCCAGCAGGCGCGGCTCGTAGCCGCGCGCGCGCGCGGTGTGCTCGAGCGCCTTGACGTCCTTGGGGAAGCAAGAGCCGCCGTAACCCGCACCCGGGTAGATGAAGTGGTAGCCGATGCGCGGGTCCGAGCCGATGCCGCGGCGCACCAGTTCGATGTCCGCGCCCACCCGTTCGGCGATGTTGGCGATCTCGTTCATGAAACTGATCTTGGTCGCCAGCATCGCATTGGCGGCGTACTTGGTCAGCTCGGCCGAGTGCACGTCCATCAGCACGATGCGCTCGTGGTTGCGGTTGAAGGGCGAGTAGAGCGTCTTCAACAGGTCCACCGCGCGCGCGCTGTCGGCGCCGATGACGATGCGGTCGGGGCGCAGGCAGTCCTGCACCGCGTCGCCCTCCTTGAGGAATTCGGGGTTGGAGACGACGTCGAAGGCGATGTCCGCCCCGCGCGCGGCGAGCTCGCCGGCGATCGTCGAACGCACCGCATCCGCGGTGCCCACCGGCACGGTGGACTTGTTGACCACCACCGCGTAGCGCGCCAGCTCGCGGCCGATGGTGCGGGCAACCGCCAGCACGTGGCTGAGATCGGCGCTGCCGTCCTCGTCGGGCGGCGTGCCGACCGCGATGAAGACGATCTGCGCATGGCCGAGGGCGCGCGCGGCATCGGTGGTGAAGACGAGGTTGCCGCTGGCGTGGTTGGCGCGCACGAGCGGCTCGAGGCCCGGCTCGTAGATCGGGATCTCGCCCCGTTCCAGGCCGGCGACCTTGGCTTCATCGATGTCGACGCACACCACGTCGTTGCCGACTTCCGCCAGGCAGGTACCCGTCACCAGGCCGACGTAGCCGGTTCCAAAAATCGCCACACGCATGCGCGTCCCCTCGGCTGGTCTGGATGGCGGCGCCTCCGCGCCGGCCGCTGAAAACGCAAAAGGCGCGCCGTGACGGGCGCGCCTCTTGCGGGTACCCGCGGGTACCTTACTTCTTTGCCTTCGGCTCGGCCTTGGCGGGGGCGTCCTTCGCCTTGTCCGCCGCGTTCTCGATGCCGAGCAGTTCCACCTCGAAGATGAGCGTGGCATTCGGGCCGATCGGACCCGGTGCGTTCTCGCCATAGGCGAGGTCGGCCGGGACGAACAGCTTGTACTTCGAGCCGACCGGCATCAGCTGCAGGCCCTCGCTCCAGCCCTTGATCACGCCGTTGAGCGGGAAGGTCGCCGGCTGGCCGCGGTCGTAGGAGCTGTCGAACTTGGTCCCGTCGATCTTGGTGCCGAGGTAGTTGACCTTGACCGTGTCGGTCGCCTTCGGCTTCGGACCGGTGCCCTGCTTCTCGACGATGTACTGCAGGCCGGTGGCGGTGGTCTTGACCCCCGGCTTGGACTTGTTGGCGGCGAGGAACGCGGCGCCTTCGGTCTTGTTCTTCTCGGCCGCTTCCTTCTGCTCGGCCACGCGGCGCGCCTGCATCTGCTGCATGAACGCCTGGCGCACCTGCAGCGATTCCTCCTGCGAGAGCGAGGTCTTCTCGCCACGCAGGGTCTGCTCGAGCGCCTGCTCGACCACCTTGATGTCGATGTCGTCCTTGATCTGGGTGAGGCCGCGGCCGATGTCCATGCCGACCATCGTGCTGATCTTGTTCTTGTCCAGCTTGACCGCAGGGGCCTCCTTCGCCGGCTCGGCCTTCTTCGCCGGCTCGGCGGCGATGGCGCCGATCGCGAAGCTCGCGGCCAGCGCGGCCACGAGGGATTTCTGCATGAAACGTGTCATGTCTGCTCCTGGAGATTCGTAGGGTCTGCCGGCAGTGCGATGCGGCGCCACGCAGTGCGTGGGCCGGCGTGCGGGGCCGCGTATTGTGTACGGCGGCCGGGGGCTTGGCAAACGATCGCCCACTCTCCGCCGGCCGTGCCCCGCCGCCCCGTTCCGCGCTGCCAGGCGCGCTTTGACCGGCACCCGCCGCTTCCGTTCCCTGCCAGCGGCCATTTTTCGCACCGATGCCATCCCCGGGTGGCGCGGGTGTTGACATGCCGGTTTTAGGTGTTATAGTTAACTACAACACTACTTCATCAACCGCCGCTGACGAGGTTGCCATGCCGACCCGACTCCGTTCCCTCCTGCTGCTCGCCTCCACCCTGGCTGCCACGGGCGCCATCGTCGTCGCGCTGGCGCAGGGCGCCGCCACCCGCCGCGACGCGGCCCTCACCGGCGCCCGCGCCCAGCAGATGGCCCCCGCCGCC
>JAEZQS010000369.1 GCA_023412995.1 Pseudomonadota bacterium | reverse complement strand
AGCCCGCGCCGCCGCATCGCGCCGGCGAGCCGCAGCGCTCGCGGGCGAGCGGCCGGCGGGCTCGCTTCTGCGCTGACGCGTGCGCTGCGCACGCGGGGCACGGCGCTACATTGCCGCTACACGGTTCCTACATGCCCCCTGCACCACGGCGGGTGCACGCTGCCGCGGCAAGGTGCCGCGACGCGGCGCCGCCCGCCATCGACCGAGTGATCGCCCATGACCTTACCGATTCCCTCCCTGCCCGCCGTCCACCCGCTGGCCTGCGCCGCGGCACTCCTGCTTGCCACCCCGTGCACGGCAGGCACGCCCTTGTACCACCTCGAGGTGCTGGCGGCCCCCGGCGCAAGTTCGGTGCAGGCGAGCGACATCAACGACGCCGGCCAGGTGGTCGGCCAGTATCTCGACGCCGACTTCAACGGGCGCGCCGCCGTATGGGATGCCGACGGCAGCGTGCATGAACTGGGCGTGCCCGGCCTCGGTGACACCCAGGCGCAGGCCATCAACAACGCGGGCCAGGTCGTCGGCTTCTTCATCGACTACGTCAACCCCGTCGCCGGGCTGCTGTGGGATGCCGCCGCACCCGCCGCCTGGACGCGCCTGGGCGGCGATGACGTCAACGTCAGTCCGGAGGACATCAGCGACACCGGCGTGGTGGTCGGCGGCTTCGGCCTGCCGGCGCAGAGCCGCGCCTTCGTCTGGACCGCCGGGACCGGCCTGGTCGACTACGGCGTCGCCGACCCCGGCGTGGAGTTCCAGCAGGCACGCTGGTCGGCGGTGAATGGCGCGGGCAAGCTCGTCGGCCACTGGAACGTGCATTCCTCCGACATCCACGCCACGGTCGGCGAGGTCGGCACGCCGGCCGTGCTGCCGATGGGACCCATGAGCACGCAGTTTCCCTCGGTCGCGACGGCCGTGAACGCCAGCGGCGTCGTGGTGGGCCTCGGCCTGGCGCAGGACGAGCCCGTGCTCGTGCCGGTCGTGTTCGACGAAGCCGGCGGTTTCAGCGAGATCCCCGGCGCCACCCTCGACCAGGGCAACGGCTGCGCCGCGGCGATCAACGACGCGGGCGTGATCGTCGGCAGTGCCGGCATCGGCAGTGCCGGTGGCTGCGTCCCGGGCAGGAAGGCGTGGGTGTACCGCGACGGCCAGGTGTACGACCTCTACCAGGTGGTCGACGACCCGGGCCTCTTCGCCAGTTTCCAGATTGCCCGCGCGATCAACCGCGACGGCGTGATCGTCGGGAGCGGCCGCACGGTGGGCGACGAGGTTGCCTCGTTCGTCCTGACGCCGATCGCGGCGGACCCGGTGTTCGCCGACGGCTTCGACGGCTGAGCCCGCGCGCCTCGACGCGAACGCGCCGCGGCGGCACGCCTCAGCGCGCTTCGCGCTGCCGCTGCGCCGGCCGCTGGCTCGCGATCACGCTGCCGACGATGAGGGCGGCGGCGGCCAGCATCGTTGCGGTAGGCCGTTCGCCGAGCAGCAGCCAGCCCCAGAGCACGCCGAACAGCGGCACGAGGTAGGTGGAGGTCGAGGCGCGCGCGGCGCCGACCTGCAGGATCAGGCGGAAGTAGATGACGTAGGCGATGCCGGTGCAGAGGACGCCGAGGGTGATCGCGCTGAGCCACGACACGCTGGGGACCGGCACGGCCGGCCAGGTGGCAATGGCGAAGGGCGCCATCATCAGCGCCGCGCAACCGAGCGTGCCGGCAACGCTCGCCAGCGGCGGCACGTCGTGCAGCCAGCGGCGGGTGAAGTTGGCGGCGAATCCATAGCAGAGCGAGGCTGCCGTGCCGGCCAGTGCGGCCGAGGCGATGTCGTGGCCCTGGGTCCTGCCGCTCATCAGCACCACCACTCCGGCAAAGCCGACGGCCATCGCGGCGGCGCGCAGGCGGCCAATCGGCTCGCGGTAGAGGACGAGCGCGACGAGCGCGGTGAACAGCACGGTGAGGCTGTTGGCGATGGCGCCGATGCCGGCTGGTGCGCGCTCGGCACCCCAGGCGAACAGCGCAAACGGCACGGCGGAGTTGAGCGCACCGACGACGACGAACTGGCCCCAGCGGCGCAGGTCGAGCTGCCGGCGCAAGCGCCACAGGAAAGGCAGCAGGAACGCCGCGCCGAGCACCAGCCGAACCTCGACGAGGGCGAACGGGCCGAAATCGGCCGCCGCGACGCGCATGAAAAGGAACGAGCCGCCCCAGATCGCGCCGAGCGCCAGCAGTTCGATCGCGCTGCGGTAGTCGATCCCGTGGCTTGCAGGGGAGGCGGGGAATCCACTCATCGGATGTCTCGGGCAGTTCGGCAGGGAGCCAGGCGCAGGGCATCCGGTGGCGATGGCTGGCAGCAGGCGGCGCGCATTGTCGCGCAAGCGCAGCGGCCTCGATTCGTCGCGTGACGAAGCGGCTGCGTTCGCGAGCCGCTACCCTGCGCGCATGGATCCGACCTCGCCGATGAGCCGCTACCAGCTGGCCGAGACCGGTGCCCTGCTGGCGGACCCTGCGCGCGCGGCGATCCTGCTGGCACTCATCGACGGCAGTGCGCGGCCGGCGACGGAGCTCGCCCTCGGCGCCGGCGTGGCGCCGCCGACAGCCAGCGTCCACCTGCGCAAGCTCGTCGAGGGCGGGCTGCTGGCGGTGCAGGTGCAGGGGCGCCACCGCTATTACCGCCTTGCCGGCGAACACGTCGCGCAGCTGATCGAGACGTTTGCGTTGTCGGCTGCGCCATCCACGTCCAGATCGCCGCGAACCACCCGCGTCGATCCACGCCTGCGCCGCGCCCGCACGTGCTACCGCCATCTGGCCGGCCGTTGCGGGGTCGCGCTGTTCGAGCGGCTGCGCGATGGCGGCGGCCTCGTGCTGGGCAGCGACGCCATCCACTTGGCCCCGCGTGGCCGGGACCTGCTATGCCGCGCCGGCTTGCTGTCGGAAGCCGATGACCTGTCGCAACTGGATGGCCGCACTTGCCTCGACTGGACCGAGCGGCGCTTCCACCTCGCAGGTCCTCTTGGCGTGGAGCTCACCCGGCGGCTGCTCGAACACGGCTGGATGCGCCCGCGCCGCGATTCGCGTGCGCTGGACCTCGGAGCCGGCGGCGCCGCGGGACTGCGTGCGCTGGGCATCGCATGGGAAGCGGCTCCGTAGGGGCGGCGCAGCCGCGACTGCGAACCGGCGCATGCGACCAACGTGTCGCGGACGACGCCGATCAGCAACGTCCGGCGCGCAGGTGGAAATCCCAGCGCACGCGGCGGATGGCCTCATCGCCCCAGGCCGTGCGCAGGTCGGGCTCCACCAGCGTGACCGGATCCTGCCCCTTCGCGGCGAGGTAGCGCTGCGAGGCCGACCACGAGCGCAGGTAGGCAAGGAACTGGTCCACCCGCCACTCCGTGGCCATTTCGAACCGGGGCGCCTGCAGCGGTTGCCATGGAAACGGCAGCGTCGCATAGCCGGCATCGATGTGCCGGCGCTCGGGCGGCCAGTACGGCCCAGTGAGATCGACGTAGAGCCGATCCTTCACCGCATCGACTGCCGGCGTCACGCGGCAGTCGGCATAGCTCCAGGCGGCGATCACGCCGCCAGGCTTGAGCACCCGTCGGACTTCGGCATGGAATCCCTGCGCGTCGAACCAGTGCAGTGCCTGCGCCACGGTGACGACGCTGGCTGATGCCTCCGCGAGCGAACTGCGCTCGGCCGGCTCCACCCGGTAGGCGATGTTGGGCCGCGCTTCCGCGCGCGCGACCTGCTCGGCGCTGGGGTCGGTCGCCACCACGCACTCGAACCGCTCGGCCAGTGCGACGCTCGCCTGGCCGTTGCCGCACCCGGCATCCCACGCCAGCTTGCGATCGGGCGCAACACCAGCCAGCCAGTCGAACAGCGCGGGCGGATACGACGGCCGCGCCTCGCGGTACACGTCGGCGTGGCGGGAGAAGTGGTCCTTGAAGTGCATGGGGCAGGAGCGGGGAATGGGGAATGGGGAATAGCTTACTTGGCATGTGCCGGAACGGCCGCAGCAATCAGAAGCCCCGAGCGGGCCGCGACCTGGGCCGGCAAACGCGGATAGCCCGGCTCTTCCCTAGTCCCTAGCCCCTAGTCCGTAGTCCCTGCTCACCACCAGGCTCTCGCCAGGCTGCAGGCCATCGAGTGCGTGCGGGCCGACGCGCTCGCGCACCAGGCGCAGGGTGGGCAGGCCGACGGCGGCGGTCATTCGGCGCACCTGGCGGTTGCGGCCTTCGCGGATCATGAGGCGCAGCCAGGTGTCGGGCACGTTGCGACGGAAGCGGATCGGCGGGTCGCGTGGCCAGAGCCAGCCGGGGGCCGCGTCCAGCGCTTCCACCTCGGCCGGGCGGGTGAAGCCGTCGGCAAGCAGCACGCCCTCGCGAAGGGCATCGAGCGCGGCCGGCGTGGGGACGCCTTCGACCTGCACCAGGTAGGACTTGGGCAGCTTGTGGCGGGGATCGGTCAGGCGGTGGGCCAGCGCACCGTCATCGGTCAGCAGCAGCAGGCCTTCGCTGTCCTGGTCGAGGCGCCCGGCGGGATAGACGCCGCGCTGGCGCACGCAGCTGGCCAACGTGGGCCGCGGCGGCGTGGTGGGGTCGGTGACCTGGCACAGCACGCCGTAGGGCGTGTTGAGGAGGCCCAGCACGATCGCGTG
>JAEZQS010000343.1 GCA_023412995.1 Pseudomonadota bacterium | reverse complement strand
CCCCCCCCCCCCCCCCCCGCCCGGCCCGCCCCCGCGGCCCGTCCTTTTTTCAGGGGTCCGGACCGCGGTCCCGTGCGCACCCCCTGGGCCATGGCCGCGATATACTGCGCGTCCAGCCACTCCGCCGAGGGGCGCTGCAGCGGGCCACGCCCGCGACGCTCGGCGATCCAGACCTTGCAAGGGCGCCCGGGATGCGAACGAAGCAGCCCGCCCGTTCGCGTGCGCCTTTTTTGACCATCCGGAGACCCGCAGATGAACGCTGTTGCCAGGAACCACGCCGCGCCCGACTTCAAGGTGCGCGACCCCGACCTTGCCGGTTTTGGCCGCAAGGAAATCGAGATTGCCGAGCACGAGATGCCCGGCCTCATGTCGATCCGCCGCAAATACGCGCCGCAGCGCCCGCTCGACGGCGTGCGCGTGACCGGCTCGCTGCACATGACCATCCAGACCGCGGTGCTGCTCGAGACGCTGAAGGACATCGGCGCCGACGTGCGCTGGGCCTCGTGCAACATCTTCTCGACCCAGGATCACGCCGCCGCCGCGATCGCGGCCAGCGGAACCCCCGTGTTCGCGTGGAAGGGCGAGACGCTGGAGGAATACTGGGACTGCACGCTGGACGCGCTGTCCTTCCCCGACGGCAAGGGCGGCTTCCTCGGCCCGCAGCTGGTGGTCGACGACGGCGGCGACGTGACGCTGCTGATCCACAAGGGCTACGAGCTCGAGAACGGCTCGACCTGGGTGGAAGGGAAGGCGTCCTCCCACGAGGAGCAGGTGATCAAGAACCTGCTCAAGCGCGTGGCGAAGGAGCGCCCCGGTTACTGGCACACCGTCGTCGAGGGCTGGAAGGGCGTCTCCGAGGAAACCACCACCGGCGTGCACCGGCTGTACCAGCTGGCGCAGGAAGGCAAGCTGCTGGTGCCGGCCATCAACGTCAACGACTCGGTCACCAAGAGCAAGTTCGACAACCTCTACGGCTGCCGCGAGTCGCTGGCCGACGGCCTCAAGCGTGCGATGGACGTGATGCTGGCGGGCAAGGTCGCGGTGGTCTGCGGCTACGGCGACGTCGGCAAGGGCTGCGCGCATTCGCTGCGCGCGTACGGTGCCCGCGTCGTCGTCACCGAGATCGATCCCATCAACGCCCTGCAGGCGGCGATGGAAGGCTTCGAGGTCAACACGGTCGAATCGACGCTGGGGCGTGGCGACATCTACGTCACCACCACCGGCAACAAGGACGTGCTCACCCTCGCCCACATGCAGGCGATGAAGGACCAGGCCATCGTCTGCAACATCGGCCACTTCGACAACGAGATCCAGGTCGATGCGCTGTACGCCTCCGGCGCCACCCACACCAACATCAAGCCGCAGGTCGACAAGTACACGTTCAAGGGCACCGATGGAAAGCCGGGCCACAGCATCTTCCTGCTCGCCGAAGGGCGACTGGTGAACCTCGGCTGCGCCACCGGCCACCCGAGCTTCGTGATGTCCAACTCGTTCTCCAACCAGACGCTGGCGCAGATGGACCTGTGGGCCAACAAGGACTTCTATGAGCCGAAGGTGTACATCCTGCCGAAGAAGCTCGACGAGGAAGTCGCCCGCCTGCACCTGGAAAAGATCGGCGTGAAGCTGACCCAGCTGACGCCCGAGCAGGCGGCCTATCTCGGCGTGCCGGTGGAAGGGCCGTACAAGCCCGAGCATTACCGCTACTGACCGGATGGTGCACCGCTGGTAGACACGGAACGGGCGCCGCGAGGCGCCCGTCCCACGTCCGCGCCGCGTTCCGGTGGACCCGGCAGGCCTCGCGCCACCGGCGTCGTGGCGCTATCGTTGCCGCATGGGAAAAGTCACCGGCACGATCCGGTTCGAGGCGCGCCTGTTGCGGCCCGCCGAGCCGAAGAACGCGACGTGGTCGTTCCTCGTGCTGCCCAAGGCGGCGAGCGCGAAGCTCTCGACGCGCAGCATGGTCACGGTAGAGGGCACGCTGGGCGGCACGCCGTTCCAGGCCACGCTGGAACCCGACGGCGAGGGCAGCCACTGGCTGAAGGTGGAAGCGCCATTGCGCGATGCCGCCGGCGTGGCGGTGGGCGCCATGGTCGACCTCGAGATCGCACCGGTGGTCGAAGAGCCCGAACCGCGGGTGCCGCCCGACCTGCGCAAGGCGCTGGCAGCGCACGCCGGTGCGCTGGCGACCTGGAAAGACATCACGCCCGTCGCGCGGCGCGACTGGATCCACTGGATCAGCTCGGGCAAGAAGGCCGAAACGCGCGTGAAGCGCATCCAGGTGGCCTGCGACAAGCTCGCCAGCGGCCAGCGCCGTGCCTGCTGTTTCGATCGCTCGGGCATGTTCAGCAAGGGGAGCATGGGCGCGCCCGTCGCTGCCGGGTGACATCGCACCCAGGGGCCGCTCCCCGTTCCCGGGCTTCGCGCGCTGGCGCAGCGGATCCGCGCGGCAGGGAGGGGAACGGCCCCGCGGGGTCGCCCCCTCGTGCAGCTGCCCTCAGCGTGTGCAGCCCAGGTCCACCCGGTGCTGTTCGAAGTCCCCGATGAAGAGGGTGTCGGCGCGATGCTCCCACGCGCCCATGTCGGGCGCGTTCCAGGCGCGCGCGAAGCCGGCGCCGCGCTGGTCAGTGGCCAGGTCCGGCAGGGACTCGGCCGCATCGCAGGCGGGACTGCCCGGCAGCAAGGCCTGCGTCCGCGTCGGTCCGCCGTGGTTGGCGAGGTCACCCAGCAGCGGGGCGACGTCCATCCGGTTGCCGACATCGATCCCGTTGATGGTGCCGGCCTCGGGCTGCACCCCCACCAGGCTGTAGCGCAGGTCGAGCCGGTTGGGTGCCGCGACCGATAGTTCGCGAGCCAGGTCGTGCGGCGTGCCTTCGACGCGATGGTTGCCGGCGACGATGGAATTGACCAGTTGCAGGTGGGTGTCCTCGGTGGCGCCGACCGCGACGGCACCGCCATCGCCGTCTGCCAGCCCGCCGGCATTCCCCACCACGTTGCCGGACACGGTCAGGTGGCGCGCCAGCAGCCGACCACCGGCGAGGAGGATCGCGGCGCCCTGCCCGCCGTCGTACGGCGCGCGGTTGTCGACGAAGGTGCTGTTGTCGATCGTCGCCGGCACGTCGCCGGCCTCGCGCAGGTACAGCGCGCCACCCGCCCAGTACTCGGCCACGTTGGCCTCGAACGTGCTGCCCTCGATGTGGAACTCGGCCACCTCCGCGCTGATGGCGCCACCGTCGCGCCCTGCGCCGTTGTTGCGCAGCGTGCTCGACGCCACCTGCACCGCCGAGTCGTAGATCCAGTTCGCCCACAGGGCGCCGCCCTGTGCGCCGGCGTGGTTGTCCGCGAACACGGAATGGTCCACCAGCACGCGCCCCACGCTGGACGCCACCGCACCGCCGTTGCCGGTCGCGGCGTTCGCCTCGAAGCGCGAGCCGCTGATGGCGACCTCGCAGTCGTCCGCATACAGCGCGCCGCCCCAGCCATCGACGTGGCTGTCGCGGACCACGCTGTCCAGGATCTGCAGCCGCACGGCTTCGGCGTGGATCGCGCCGCCATCGCCCTGCGGCGGGTTGCCCGAAAGTCGCAGCCGGCGCAGCGCCACCGCGATCGAACGGGGCTCGTTGCGGTCGCCAAGGATCTCGAACACGCGGCTGTCCGCCGCCTCGATCGCACAGCCCGCGCAGCCTTCGATCGTCACCGGTCCGGTGATGCCGATGGCGCCGCTGGCGAGCGCGACGGTGCCCTGCACCTGGAAGCGGACGGCGTCGGCGCCAGGCGCCGCATTGGCAGCGGCGACGGCTGCGCGCAGGCTGCCGGCGCCGGCATCGGCCAGCGTGGTGACCGCGAATTCGGCCGCGGTCGCGCCGTGCACGGCGATCAGCAAGGCCACTCCGATTGCCGTGGCGGGAGCGTGGATCCTGGTTGAAGCCATTTTTCGGCTCATGAATTCCTCGGTTGTGTCGGTCCGTGTGCCGCTTGCCGGGCCGGCGGACCACCGGGACGGCGCATCCGGGTCCGCCGGCCTGGCCGCGGCGGCGCGCATCATAGGGGGAGTCGCGCTGTCGCGGGTGACGCCTGCTTGGCGCGGCGACTGCCAACCGCGTCACACGCACGCGGGATAGCCCACGCGCGCCACCGGCGTCTATCTCTTCATCCGGACAAAGCGATATAGTTGCGCCTTCACTGCCGGACGCGCGCCGCATGCTTTCCGTTCCGATTTCGCTCGAGTTCTTCCCGCCCAAGACGCCGGAGCAGCGGGAGTCGCTCGATGCGGCACTGCCCAGGCTCAAGGCGCTGCAGCCCGAGTACGTCAGCTGCACCTTCGGCGCGGGCGGCTCGACCCTGAGCTACACGCCGGAGACGATCCGCCGCCTGCGCGAGGAGCACGGCCTGGATGCGGCGCCGCACCTGTCCTGCATGGGCGGCTCGCGCGCGGAGATCCGTGCGCTGCTGGCCGAGTACCGGGCCATGGGGTGCCGCCGGATGGTGGCGCTGCGCGGCGACCTGCCGTCAGGCATGGCGACCCATGGCGACTTTCGTTATGCGAGCGAGCTGGTCGCCTTCATCCGCGCCGAGCACGGCGACTGGTTCCGCATCGAGGTGGCCTGCTATCCGGAAGTGCATCCGCAGTCGGACGATGCGCACGCGGACCTGCGCCATTTCCGCACCAAGGTCGAGGCCGGTGCGAACGGCGCCATCACGCAGTACTTCTACAATGCGGACGGCTATTTCCGCTTCGTCGACGCCGCGCGCCGCGACGGCATCGACGTGCCGATCGTGCCGGGCGTCATGCCGATCGGCAATTTCAGCCAGCTTCGCCGCTTCTCCGAACTGTGCGGCGCGGAAATCCCGCGCTGGCTCGCCAAGCGGCTGCTGGCCTATGGCGACGACATGGCGGCACTCCGCGAGTTCACCGCCGACGTCGTCGCCGAGCTCTGCCGCAGGCTCATCGCGGGCGGCGCGCCCGGCCTGCACTTCTACACCCTGAACCGTGCCCGGGCGACCGCGGCAGTTTGCGAGCGCCTCGCGGCCAGCGGTTGAGTCGCGGTTAGGCGAGCGGGAGGTAGCGTGGTGGCATGCGATCCGCCCTGCTTGCCGCCTGCCTGCTGTTGCCACTTGCCGCGCTGGCGCCGCGCTGCACGCACGCCGAGCGTGCGTCGGGCGGGCAGCCCATCCATCGCTGCATCGGCGAACAGGGCGAACTGGCATTTTCCGACGCGCCGTGCGGTGCGGATCCACTGGCGGTGCTGACGGTCGGCAGCGCGCGCGGCGAGGACCCGGTGCCGGGCGCGTCGTACGCGAGCTATGGCGAACCGTCCCTGGCCCCGCGCGCCCGTCTGCCAGCCGGCACCTGCCCCGTGTCGCGCCGGCAGTTGCGCGATCGCATTGCCGCCGCCGTCATGGTCGGAAATGCCAATGCCCTGGCCGGCCTGATGCGCTGGCGCGGCGTGCAGTCCAATACCGCCGAATCGCGCCTGCGCCGCCTGCGCGACCTGGTCGCCCATCCGCTGCTGGCGATCGAGACCGATGCCTTCGCGATCGACGTGCATGACGACGGCCTGGTCGAGGCCGCGCCTGCCGATCGCCTGCGCGTGCGCACGGGCGGGCTTGGCAGCGGCCAGCGCGAGCACAGCTTCGGCGTCAGCGAGCGCGGACGCTGCTATTGGCTGGTGTGGTAGCAGCCGGCCCACGGCAACCCGCGGGAGGCGCGGCACGGACGACTGATATCATGGCGCTTTCGCAGCCGGAGGCACCATGGCCAGGGACTACCCTTCGCGGATCTGGCACAACGGGGACATCAAGCCATGGGCCGACGCGACCGTCCACGTGATGGCGCACGCGCTGCATTACGGCTCGTCCGTGTTCGAGGGCATCCGCAGCTACCAGACGCCCGGCGGAACGGTGATCTTCCGCCTGCGCGACCACATCCGACGGCTGTTCCAGTCCGCCCGCATCTACGACATCGACATGCCGTGGTCGCCGGACGAGATCGAGGCGGCCTGCCGCGCCGTGCTGGCAGCCAATGGCCTGGCAAGCGCGTACTTGCGGCCGGTGGCATTCCGCGGCCTCGGCGGATTCGGCCTGTCGGCCGATACGCCCACCGACGTCGCGGTGGCGGCGTGGGAGATGGGCGCCTACCTCGGCGCCGACGTGCTCGAGCAGGGCATCGATGCCTGCGTTTCGAGCTGGCAGCGCTTCGCCCCCAACACCCTTCCCGCCGGTGCCAAGGCCGGCGGCAACTATCTTTCCGGCCAGCTGGTCGCGCGGGAGGCACGCCGCCTCGGCTTCGGCGAAGGCATCGCACTCGCCTCGACCGGCCTGCTCAGCGAAGGCGCGGGTGAAAACCTGTTCCTGGTGTTCGACGGCGCCCTGCACACGCCGCCGGTCAGCGCCGCACTGCTCAACGGCATCACGCGCAACACGCTGGCCACGCTGGCGCGCGCAGACGGCATCGAGGTGGTCGAACGCGACCTGCCACGCGAATACCTGTACCTGTGCGACGAACTCTTCATGTGCGGCACCGCGGCCGAGATCACCCCGATCCGTTCGGTCGACGGCAAGCCGGTGGGCGAGGGCAAGCCTGGCCCGGTGACGCGGCGCCTGCAGGAACGCTTCTTCGGCCTGTTCGATGGCCGTACCGAGGACCAGTGGGGCTGGCTCGATCCGGCGGTCCTCGCCAGCGCCTGAGCGGCGCGCCGACGCGGCAAGCGGGGCTCGTCCCCGCCAGTCGATCAGAGCGGCACGCGTCCGAACTCGAGTGTGGCGGTGGCGCCACCCTGCGGGCGCGGCGCGAGGGTGACTTTCCACCCGTAGAGGTCGCACAGGCGGCGCACGATGGCGAGGCCGAGGCCGCCGCCCTTGCCGATGGTGGTGCCGCGCACGCCGCGTTCGAACAACCGCTCGGCGTCCTCGGCCGCGAAGCCCGGCCCGGTGTCCTCCACCGTCACGCGGCCGTGCCCGACCGTCACGACCACCTCGCCCGTGGCGGTGTACTTGAAGGCGTTGCCGATCAGGTTGCTGAGCGCAACGGCCACCACCGAGGAGGGAGCCGCAGCAGCAAGCGGTTCCTCCACCAGCACGCGCACCTCGACGGGCTTGTTGGCGACATGCGGTCGCTGCGCGTCCACCACCTGCTCCACCACGCGCGCGACATCCGTGCTTTCGCCGTCGGTGGGCGCCTGGCGCTCGCGCCGCGACAGCAGCAGCAGCGCGTCGATCAGCTCGGTGCACTGGCGCACGGCGCGTTCGATCCGGCGCAGGCGTTCGCGCAGCTTGTCGGACAGGTCGGGCGCGCCCTGCAGCAGCTCGGTGGTGCTGGCGATCACCGCCAGCGGCGTGC
>JAEZQS010000145.1 GCA_023412995.1 Pseudomonadota bacterium | reverse complement strand
CGCCTGCGACGCAGGCAGCCGAAAGGTTCGCAACAACCGGATTTAGCGGTCGCGGCTGCGCCGCTCCTGCGGAACACCTGGAACGCTGCTGTTCCTTCCTGTTCTTCGTGTGCTTCGTGGTTCAATCTTCCGCTTCGGCTCTCTGCCTGATGCGCCGGTTCGCGCTTGCGGCCGCGCCGCTCCTGCCGTCTAGCCGCGCTTGAGCAACTCGCCGAGGTCGATGACGGCCGCGTTGGCGCGCGAGATGTAGTTCGCCATCACCAGCGAATGGTTGGCGAAGAAGCCGAACGGCGTGCCGTTCAGCACGATCGGGCTGCCGAGCGGCTTCTGCGATTCCTCCAGCTCGCGGATCACCTGGTCGAGGCTGATCTGCGCATTCTTGTCGTGCAGCACCGGCGCGAAATCCAGGCGCATGGCCTCGAGCTGCTCGCGCAGCGCCCAGGTGTAGCCGCGTGCCTCGTAGAAGTTGTCGTCGATCAGGTTCCACGGCGTCTGCACCATGCGCGGGCCGGCCGAGGGCTGCGCCTGCTGCGCGTTGCGGTCGCCGGCGAGGTCGGTGTCGATGCGCACCTGGCCCACGCTCGCGGAAAGGCGCTGCGACAGCGAGCCGAGGCGCGCCGACACCACCTGCAGGTAGTCGGCGAGGTTGTCCGCGCGGGCATAGAACTGCGCGTTGCCGGCGTCGGCATCGGCGAGACGCGTCAGGTAGGCATCGAGGTGGCCGAGCCCCTTGCGGTACTGGCTTTCCGACGCCGGCAGCAGCCAGCGGTCGTTGGGCGAGCTGAACAGCGGCTCGGCTTCCTGCAGGTCCTTGTCCTCGACCGACTGCGTCTGCGAGCGACTGAATTCGTTGCGCAAGCTGCGCGAGAGGTCGCGGGTGGCGGTCAGCACGCCGAATTCCCAGTTCGGCACGTTGTCCATCAACACGCCGGGCGGCATGCGGTCGTTGCTGAGGTAGCCGCCGCGCTTGTCGAGCAGCGTCTCGACCGAGGCCATCAGGGTGGCCGTGGTGAGCGATCCGACCACCAGCGGCTGCTGCTTCGCGGTGGCGCGTGCCTGGGCCGACTGCACCACGTCGAAATGGGGCGGCTCGTAGTCCCACCACCACATCAGCGCCAGCACCACCACGATGACGGCGAGCACCAGCGCCGCGATCCCGCGCAGCAGCCATCCGCGCGCGGGCGCGGTTTGCAACGGCTTGTCCACGGCTCCTCCTTCCCGGCGGCAGCGGCCGCCTCTCGTCAGGTGCTGAGGCTGCGGGGCTTGCCGCGCCCCGCCTGCGACGGCTTCGCCGGTTCACCCGGCTTGCCGAAATCCTCCATCAGCGTCTTCATGTCCTCGGCGTGCTCCTCCTCCACCGCGAGGATCTTCTCCATCAGGCGCTTGGTGGTGGTGTCGCGATCGCCGACGTAGTTGATGATCTCGCGGTAGCTGTCGATCGCGATGCGCTCGGCGACGAGGTTTTCCTCGATCATCGCGGCGAGGTTGTCCGGCACGATGTACTCGGCATGGCTGCGCGCCGACAGTCCGTCGGGCGAGAAATCCGGCTTGCCGTCGAGCTGGGTGATGCGCTCGGCGATCCACGCCGCATGCTCGTGCTCCTGGTCGGCATGCTCCTGGAATTCCGCCGCGACGCTCTTGGCGTTGATGCCGGTGGCGAGGTAGTAGTGCGCGCGGTAGCGCAGGCTGCACACCAGCTCCGTCGCCAATGCCTCGTTGAGGAGCTTCAGCACCGTCTCGCGGTCGAGCGTGTACGTCTCGGTGACCGCGCCGCGAGCAATGTGTTCGCGCGCGCGCTGGCGGATCGCCTGGATGTCCGAAAGAAACGGTTTCGCGCTCATGCTTGGCTCCCTGGCTGGTGGACGAGCCGGCCCACGGTCGCCAGGAGAGCGCGCCGCCGGTGCCGCTGGACGTTCGATTGTAGGCACGCCGGAAGTACCCCGGATGAACGGAGGGCCGCCGCGCCCGACCGGGGGCTCAGGCCGTGCCGGTTGCCTTCGTCGCCGCCGCGCCGGTGCGCGATCCCTCTTCCGTCGCCGGTGCGAGGTCCGGCCGGCGCACCGCCCGCCGCAGCAGACCCTGGATGGCGGAAAGGAAATCCGCGCCGTTGCGCAGCATCACCTCGGACGCCAGCGGGGCGATGTGCGCGAGGAAGCTCTCCAGCAGTTCGCGGTACTCCGGCACGGCCGCCGGGTCGCGGCCGGAGCGGAACCACAGCGTCTGCCAGCGCCGCACGAATTCGCCAGAGGCGCGCGCCAGCGCCGGCATGCCCTCGTGCGGCACGGCTTCGTTGAGCAGGAACGCGACCAGCGGGTGCAGTTCCCAGTAGCTCATCGGCGATTCGCTGTTGACCGTCTCGAACACGAGGGCAGGCCGCGCCGCATCCGTTCGCGGCGCGACATGGCGCGGCTGCCAGCCGTCCCTGGGCGCCTGGTAGGGTCGCGCCGCGGCAACCAGCTGCCAGAAGGCGGCGCCACCGACCGTGTCCACCACGAGGTGGATGCGCTCGCGGTCGTCGTCGTTCTGCACGTGGTGCATGCGCCAGGTGTCGAAGATCCAGCACTCGCCGGCTGCCATGTGGACCGCGGCGTCGCCGCAGGCGAATCGCACGCCGGGTTGGGTCAGGATCGGCACGTGCACGCGCGTGCGCTCGTGCCAGTAATAGTCCGAATCGACATGCGGCTCGACCTCGGCCCGCCCTGACAGGCGCATCAGGCGGATCCGGCCGAGCACGGCATCGAGGCTGCCGAGCACCTGCTGCAGATAGGGGCTGGCGAGCAGCGCCGGGGTCGGGTGCATCGGGCCCTCCAGCGCATCGCCGCGTGCCGGGTCGCCGTCGACGGCGGCCAGCGGCAGCGCCGAATTGCCGGGGAATCCGCTCGGATGCGGCCGCCACAGGCCCTCGTCGAAGGCGCCGATTTCCGCCGCCAGCGCCTCCGCGTCGAAGTGCAGCGGGAGCTGGATGAAGGCGTGGGCCAGTTTCACGTACCGATCTCCGTCATTGCCACCGGCGCCTCATGCGCCGCCGCGGCCAATCCCGCAGGATAGCAGGGGCACGCCAGGACCCGGCCTTGCCACGGCTGCGCTTCGGTCGTGAAAGAGCATCAAGCGCTTTCGACACGAAGCAGACGAAGCAATGCCGAGCCTGCTGTCATCTGGCACGCCGGCATGCCGGGATCGCCAAAGGGTTCAAAGCCGGGGCGGGAAGTTCGACGCCCCCGAGCACCCCCCGACAGCCCCGTGGATGAACCGGACAGCGTGCCCGGTTCCTGTTGCTGCCCTGTGTGCCCGGTGCTGGAAGCTTCCGATCGTGCTCTCCCTTGCCCGCGCCCATCGCCCCTGCCTCATTCCGGCACGTACACCTCGCCGTGGCGGCGGAATTCGGCGGCTTTCTGCGCCATGCCCTCGTCCAGCGCCTCGCCGTCGCCGAGGCCGTGCTCCCTGGCGTAGTCGCGTACGTCCTGGGTGATCTTCATCGAGCAGAACTTCGGGCCGCACATGGAACAGAAGTGGGCGCTTTTGTGCGCGTCCTTCGGCAGCGTCTCGTCGTGGAACTCCTTCGCCTTTTCCGGATCCAGCCCGAGGTTGAACTGGTCGTCCCAGCGGAACTCGAAGCGGGCCTTGGAGAGGGCGTTGTCGCGTGCCTGCGCGCCGGGATGGCCCTTGGCGAGGTCGGCGGCGTGGGCGGCCAGCTTGTAGGTGACGATGCCATCGCGCACGTCCTGCTTGTCGGGCAGCCCGAGGTGCTCCTTCGGCGTCACGTAGCAGAGCATGGCAGTGCCGTACCAGCCGATCATGGCGGCGCCGATCGCGCTGGTGATGTGGTCGTAGCCGGGCGCGATGTCGGTGGTCAGCGGCCCCAGGGTGTAGAACGGCGCCTCGCCGCATTTCTCCAGCTGGCGATCCATGTTTTCCTTGACCAGGTGCATCGGCACGTGGCCGGGGCCCTCGATCATGGTCTGCACGTCGTGCTTCCACGCCAGCTGCGTCAGTTCGCCGAGCGTGTCGAGTTCGGCGAACTGCGCCTCGTCGTTGGCGTCGGCGATGGAACCGGGGCGCAGGCCGTCGCCGAGCGAAAAGGCGACATCGTAGGCTTTCATGATGGCGCAGATGTCCTCGAAACGTTCGTACAGGAACGATTCGCGGTGGTGCGCCAGGCACCACTTGGCCATGATCGAGCCACCGCGCGAGACGATGCCGGTGACGCGCTTGGCAGTCAGCGGCACGAACGGCAGGCGCACGCCCGCGTGGATCGTGAAGTAGTCCACGCCCTGTTCGGCCTGCTCGATCAGCGTGTCGCGGAAGAGTTCCCAGGTGAGGTCCTCGGCCACGCCGCCGACCTTTTCCAGCGCCTGGTAGATCGGTACCGTGCCGATCGGTACCGGCGAGTTGCGCAGGATCCACTCGCGCGTTTCGTGGATGTGCCGGCCGGTGGAGAGGTCCATCACGGTGTCGGCGCCCCAGCGGATCGCCCACACCATCTTCTCGACCTCTTCCTCGACCGACGACGTCACGGCGGAGTTGCCGATATTGGCGTTGATCTTGGTGAGGAAGTTGCGGCCGATGA
>JAEZQS010000313.1 GCA_023412995.1 Pseudomonadota bacterium | reverse complement strand
CGGCGGGCGCGCTCGCCGGCGTCGCGTCCCCTGCCGGCGGCGCCACGGGTTTGGCCGGTACGGCGGCGGCAGGCCTGGCGCCGGCGGGCGTGGCGGTGGCGGGACTGCATTCCTTCAGGTCGGCGGTGATCTGGAAGCGCTCCTTGCCGGTGCGCGCGTCCGGCTGCACCTGGCCCTGGAAGCCCGGGTTGCCCAGGCACGGCGATTCCCCCAGCAGCGCGATCAGCCGCGCCGCCTCGTTGGCCTGGCCCTGCAGCTGCACCTGGCCGTTCTCGATCTGCAGGCGCTCGAGGTAGGTGTCCTCGGGAATGCGCACGGTCAGGTCGTTGATGAGCGCCACGGTGAGGGGTTCGCGGCGCTTGCGTTCGGTCAGGAAGTTGGCCCCGGCAATCGACTCGGCCAGGGTCTTCTTGAGCGCGGCCACCTGGCGCGCCTGGGTGTTGGCCTGCTCCACTTCCACCCGCATCGTTTCCAGCGCGGCGCTGCGGTTGGCGATCGATTCGTCCATGTTGACCACCAGCAGCACCACGGCGAGCGCCGCGAGCCCGAGGTTCAGCGGCAGGCGCATGTTGCGCCGGCGTGCGCGCCGGTCGGCCGGCAGCAGGTTGGCATGGCGGCGGCCGTTGCCGGGTTCCGCGCGCCAGCTGTCCACCCCGTCGAGGGCAGCGGCACCGACCGGCAGCGCGCCGAGTTCCTGGTCCAGCTGCGCGCGCGGGATCAGCACCAGCTCCACCTGGGCACTGCGTCCGCTGGCGTCGTGCCCGACGACGCGGGCGTCGAAATACACCTGGTCCGCCTTGAATGGCGTCTGCCGGTCCATTTCGAAGGCGAGCACCTGGCGCAGGTTCTCCTCCGCGGCGGCCGGCAGCGAGAGCACGCGCGTCAGCACGCGGCCCGGCGGGATCATGAAGACCGTGCGCAGCGCGGGATCATCGATGCCGGCGCGCAGGCGGCCGAACTCGGCGGCCTGCGCCTCGGCCGGCTGGTCACGGCTGATGCGGGCGAACTCGGCCACCTTGTCGCCCTTCTCCCGCCACACCAGCAGTTCCCCGGGGGCGAGGTCGAGCAGGAGCGATTCCGAGCGTTCGGACAGCAGCCGCCGCCAGCGCTCCGGCAGGCACGCCAGCAGCTGCCCGCCCCACCAGGCGAAGAAGCCGGGCAACGGCGTCCGCGCAAGGCGCATGCGGGCACGCGCGAGTTGTCTCTCGAGGGTCGGATTCACGGGCTACGAGGTTTCCCCATCGCGCCAGCGCAGGATCACGTACGGCCTGCCGGCCGCATTGATCCCGCCCATGCGGACGGTCGCTTCGAGGGTGGTGCTGGCGCCGTTCGGGAGCGTGGCACGGGACTCGACACTATACGTGAGGCCTCCACCGCCTGCCATTCCCAGCGTCACGCCGGCGCACAGCTCCTGCCCGCCGGCGACCGGCTCGCCCGGAACGGCGGCCTGGCGCTGCTGGATGATCTGGGCGGCGCATTCCGCCGTCATGTCGGGCAGCGCCATCAGCGCCTCCAGCGGCGCGTTCATCACGTTGGGCGCGCCGCGGCCGGAATAGATGGTGAGGGCGGGCTCCAGCCGCGAGTACAGCGCGTAGTTCATGCCGAGCACCTGCTGCAGCTCGGACACGGTGTCGAACGGCGCGTTCTTCGGGCCATAGGAAAGGCCGGCGGCGTGGTAGTCGTCCACCTCGGCGCCGTTGGGCTGCTTGAGGTCGTCGGGGTCGATCCAGTCGACCACCGCATCGGCCAGTGCCTCGGCGCGGTCGAGTGCCAGCCCGTTGGAGGCGAACAGGTTCACCAGCAGGTCGGTGTTGCCGGGCTGGGCCGAGGCATTGATGTCGATCTTGCCGGAATCGTCGGTGATGCGGATCTCCACCCGCGCCTCGTCGTAGCCGAACGTGTAGGGCCTGCCGTCGCCGATCCAGCGCTCCAGCGGGTCGGCCTTGCGCAACTGGAAGATCGCCACGTTGAGGCCGGCTTCGGCGGCGTAGCGCGCGCGGGTGGTGTCGAACAGGTGGCGCGCCTGCAGGTTCTCGGTGCGCGCGATGAGCGAGAAGCTGCCGAGCAGGATCGACAGCATCGCGATCACCCACAGCACCAGCACGAAGGCGACGCCGCGCTGGGTCGTGCGCTGTGGCGGGAGACGGAGGGCCGCGCTCATTGCTGCGCATCCGTGCTGGTGGCGCGCCGCTGGCGCCCGTCGCCGACGCCGAGGCCGGCGCCGATCAGCTGGCCCGGGCGCATGGAGCGGCGCGCGCCGATGTCGAGCATCAGCGGGATGTCCATTTCGGGGAAGCGGATGCGCGCCTGCGGCTGCATGTCCACCACCACGCGCACCATCACGGGCGTCAGCGAAGGGTCCTCCCAGGTATCGGACCAGTCGGTCAGTACGCCCTCGTCGTCGAGCGTGCGGTATTCGAAGCGGCCGCTGGCCACCTGGTCGAGCAGCACCACCGGCTCGTTTTCCGCGTCCGCCGCCTCGAGGTCGAAGCCGTTGAGCATGGCGTTGGAGAAGACCAGCTGGTCGCCGCGGAACGCGAGCGTCTGCACGTACGGGCCACCCTTGGAGAGATACCCCGGCATGGGCGCGACGAAGCGCATGCTGTCGCGCTCGCCCTCGAACACGAAGGGGGTATTGGTGCTCTCGTCGGTGCCGAAGGACAGCGGCATGATGCGGCTGACCTGGCGGCGGATGAACTCCTGCGCCACGCGCAGGCGGTTGGTGCGGTCGATGGCCGCCTCGCCCGAATGCATCGCATTGACGGCCGTGCGGATGGCGCCGTACGTGCCGGCAAGGAGCAGCGCCAGCAGCACGATGGCGAGCATCACCTCGAGCAGCGTGAAGCCGCCGGCCGCCCGCTGGCGCCTGCGCGGCATCACCGGCGGCCCCCGCCCGTCGGGCGATTGCGCATCGGGGAGGACGGGTTGGACCGGCCGGGCTGGGCGAACGCGCCGCCGACCGGGCGGTTCGGCTCGGGGTTGGTGGCGCGCAGGGTGCCGAAATGCGCGGTGTGCTGCTGCCCGCCCGGGCCGTTGCCCCAGGACACCAGCAGGTCCACCTGGTACAGCTTGAACGGCGCCACCTCGATACCGCCGCCGAGTCCGGCGCTGGTGGCCGACACCTGGTTGGCGGGCTGCGCGGTGCGCCCGCCCTGGGCGACCGGTTGCGGTTGCTGCGCCCGGGCCGCCTGCGCCAGCGCCTCGATGGCGAGCGGATCGACTTCGTGGATGTCCAGCGTCCAGGCATAGGTATCGTCGAAGCGGCCGCTGCTCTGCCCTTCCTCGATCGGCTCGCCCACGCCGACCACGTCCAGGCGGGACTGCGCCCACAGCGCCGCCATGGTGTAGTCCGACGAGCGGCGCGCGCTGTGCATCGAGGTGGCGAGGATCTGCATCAGCACGCCCATGCCGATCGCGAACACCAGGAAGGCGGCGACCATCTCGATCAGACTGAAGCCGCGCGCATGGCGTCGCCCGGCCAGTGGCTGCTGGCGTTTCACGGCAGATCGGACCGCGCGGGCCGTGCGGAGTTCGCCAGGCAGGTGGCTTGCCATGGCCTACTCGGGCGCCGGGTCGAGCGCGATCTCGCCGGTCAGCCAGGCGACGTTGATGCGCCACTCGCGCTGTCCCTGCAGCACCGAGACATGCCCGCCGGTGGAACTGCCGTCGGGAAAGAAGCGGATGCCGCCGCTGTTCTCGCCGGTCTGCTCGGTGGTGGCGGTGGTGAGTTGCAGCGTCATGTCCTTGGGCAGGGCGACCTCGGGCTTGCCGGGCGCGGTGTAGGTGTTCTTTTCCAGGTCCAGCAGCAGCACTTCCTGCCGGCCCTTCACGATCGCCTGCCCGCGCGTGTAGCGCAGCGCCGCGACCAGGTCGCGGCTGGCGCCACGCACCTTGGCGCCGGCGAGGCTCTTGGAGAAGGACACCGTCACCACCGCCGTCGCGATGGCGAGCAGCACGATGACGGCGATGAGTTCTACCAGGGTGAAGCCCCGCGTGGGCTTCGCCCGGGAATGGGGAATGGGGAATGGGGAATGGTCAACGCGGGCTCGCGGCAGCTCACCAGGGCCGCCTGCCCATTGCCGCTGTCCCGCGTTCGATTCCATCTCTCGGGTCTTCATCACTGTCCGGCGCGGAAATGGGCGACGATGCGCAAGGAACGGCCCCTGCAGGAACGACACACCGGCCGCACCCTGCCCTGGCCATTCCCTATTCCCCATTCCCCATTCCCGGCCTCACTGCCAGTTGCCGTAATCGGCGTTGACGCCGTCGCCGCCGGCCTGGCCGTCCTTGCCGAGGAAGGTGATGTCGAAGTCGCCGTGCTCGCCGGGGGCCTTGTACTGGAAGGCGTGGCCGAAGGGATCCTTGAGGTCCGATTCCTTGGCATACGGGCCCATCCAGTTGCTGGAGTTGCCGGGCCGGGAGATGAGGTCTTCCAGGCGCGACGGCGCCGAGCCGTTGTCGAGCGCATAACCCTCGATCTTGCCGGCCAGCATCTGTACCTGCGCCTTGCCCGAGCCGTACTTGCCCTTGTCCACGTTCTTGCCGACCTGCTGCACGACGATGCCGGCGACGATGCCGATCAGCACGATCACCGCCAGCATCTCGATCAGGCTGAAACCGGCCGCCTGCGTGCGGCGGATGTTGCGATGGGGATTGTTCATGTGGTCATGGTCCTCTCTGGTGTTCGATTGCGTTGCATCACGTCGGCCTGGAGTCCGCGGCGAAGAGAGCGCCCCCATCACCCATCCGCCTTCGGCCCCTTCCCCCGCTTCGCAGGGGAAAGCAAGATGCCGCGACGCGCCTTTGACATATCCATTCCCTATTCCCCATTCCCCGCTTCACTGCACCGCCCCCGCGATGTTCATGATCGGCAGCACGATGGCCAGCATGATCATGGCCACCACCACCGTCATGACGATGGTGGTGGCGGGAACGAGGGCCGCGAGCAGGCGGTCGAGGGTGTTCTTCACCTCGATGTCGAAGGTGTCGGCGACCTTCATCAGCATGGTGTCCAGTTCGCCCGACTCCTCGCCGACGCTGATCATCTGCAGGGCGAGTTTCGGAAACTGCTTCGACTGGGTCAACGCGAAGCCGAGCCCGCCGCCGGTCTTCACTTCCTCGGCCGCCTGCCCCACCGCTTCGCCCAGCACGGTGTTGCCCATCACGTTGCGCGACACGGTAAGCCCGTTCAGGAGCGGCACGCCGTTCTTCAGCAGCGTGCCGAGCGTGCGCGCGAGTCGCGCGGTCTCGACCTTGCGGATCACGTCGCCGATCACGCGCATCTTCAGCAGGCGCGCATCGATCCTGAGGCGCGAGGGCGGGTCGGCCATCTGCCGGCGCAGCCAGCCCGTGCCGAGCACGATGAGGGCGAGGATCAGCCACCAGAAGGATTGCAGGGTATTGCCGACCGCCAGGACCACCTTCGTGATGAGCGGCATCTCCACGCCCATGTCGGCGAACATCGGCGCGAACTGCGGCACCACGTACACCAGCAGCACCATCAGCGACACCAGCACCATGCCGACCAGGAACGCCGGGTAGATCATCGCGTTGATGACGCTGCTCTTGAGGTTCGCGCTGCGCTCGAGGTAGTCGGCGAGCCGCGCCAGCGTGTCGTCCAGCGAGCCACCCGCCTCGCCGGCGCGCACCATGTTGACGTACAGGCGCGAGAAGGTGCCGTGCTCGGCTTCGAGCGCGTCCGACAGCGGCGTGCCGCCACGCACCTGGTCGCGCACGCGTTCGAGCAGGCGCCGGGCCTTTTCGCTCTCCGGGAGGTCCAGCAGGATCTGCAGCGCGCGGTCGAGCGGCTGGCCGGCGCCAAGCAGCGTCGCCAGCTGCTGGGTGAACTGCACCACCTGCGCCTCGCGCAGCGTCTTGCGCTTGAACAGCGCCGCGAACAGGCTGCCCGAATCCGCGCTGTCCGCCTCGCGCACCTCCAGCGGAATGTTCCCCGCATCCTGCAGCTTGCCCACGACCTCGTCGTGGCTGCCCACGTCGAGCTGGCCCTCGAGAACCTCGCCGGCGGGCGTGACGGCCTTGTAGTAGTAGAGGGTCATTGCAAGCCGGGAATGGGGAATGGGGAATCGGGAATGGAAAAAAACGAGCCGCGCCAGTCGCGTTGGGGCACGGGGCAACCGTCCGTCCGCATCCGGGTCGGCACCGGACCATGGGCCAGAGCCGGATCCGCAGGTGACGCGGATCCGCTCATGGCCATTCCCGATTCTCCATTCCCGATTCCCGGCTTCATGACTCCTGCGTCACACGCAGCACTTCCTCGATGGTGGTCTCGCCCTGCATGGCCTTGACCAGGCCGTCCTCGTACATGGTGCGCATGCCTTCGGTGCGGGCCTGCTGCTCGATGTCGCCCATGCCGGCGTGCTGCATGATCTGGCGGCGGATCGGGTCGGACATCACGAGGAATTCCATGATGGTGGTGCGGCCGAAGTAGCCGGTGGGATTGGCGGCGCTGGGGCCGGGGCGGTAGAGGCGGATCGGGCGTTCTTCCGTGAGGGACTCCAGGTTGAACTCGCGCACCACTTCCGGCAGCGCGTCGTAGCATTCGGCGGTGGAGCGGTCGAGGCGGCGCACCAAGCGCTGGGCCAGGATGCCGTTGACGGTGGACGTCAGGAGGTAGTCCTCCACGCCCATGTCCAGCATGCGGGTGATGCCGCCGGCGGCGTTGTTGGTGTGGAGCGTCGAGAGCACCAGGTGGCCGGTCAGCGCGGACTGGATCGCGATGCGCGCGGTCTCGAGGTCGCGCATCTCGCCGATCATGATGATGTCGGGGTCCTGGCGCACGATCGAGCGCAGCGCATGGCTGAAATCCAGCCCGATCTGCGGCTTGGCCTGGATCTGGTTGATGCCTTCGATCTGGTACTCGACCGGGTCCTCGACCGTGATGATCTTGACGTCGGGCGTGTTGAGCTTGCTGAGCGCGGTGTAGAGCGTGGTGGTCTTGCCCGAACCGGTCGGGCCGGTCACCAGAAGGATGCCGTGCGGCAGCTCCAGCACGTTGGTGAACTTGTGCAGGAACTGGTCGGTGAAGCCGAGCTTGTGGAAGTCGAACACGATCGCTTCGCGATCGAGGATACGCATCACCACCGACTCGCCGTAGGAGGTCGGCACGGTGGAAACGCGCAGGTCGAGCTCCTTGCCCTGGACGCGGATCATGATGCGCCCGTCCTGCGGCAGGCGGCGCTCGGCGATGTTGAGCTTGGCCATGATCTTGATGCGCGAGATCACCGCCGCGGTGGACGCCGCCGGCGGCGACTCGACCTCGTGCAGCACGCCGTCGATGCGGTAGCGCACCTTGAGGCGGTTCTCGAACGGCTCGACGTGGATGTCCGACGCGCGCTGCTCGACCGCGCGCTGGATCACCAGGTTGACCAGCCGGATCACCGGCGCCTCGGAGGCGAGGTCGCGCAGGTGCTCGATGTCGTCCTCGCTGCGCGTGTTCTCGTCGGTGAGGTTCTCGACGATCGTGCCCATGGCCGAACGCCCGGAGCCGTAGTAGCGCTCGATCAGGTCGTCGATCTCGCTGCGCAGGCCGATCGCCAGCTTGACCGTACGCGCGGTGGCGAGCTGCAGCGCCTGCAGCGGGAAGGCGTCGGCCGGGTCCGCCACCAGCAGCGTGACGTCGGTGTCGCTCTCGCCGATCGGGCACACGTGGTGGTGCTTCAGGAAGCGCACCGACGCCTGCACGTTCGCCGGCGGCGTGTCCGGCGCGTCGCGCGAGGACAGCAGCGGCAGCTGCAGCAGTTCGGACACCCCTTCGGCCATTTCGCGTTCGGACACGAGGCCGAGGCGCGTCAGCAGCGATACCAGGCTGCCGGCCGCCGGGTCTTCCTCGCGCAGGCGCCGGCCACGCACCAGGTCGGCCTCCTTCAGGCGGCCGCGCGCGACCAGGAACTGGCAGATGCGGTCGTCGAGGCTGGCCCCGGCGTCGGGTGGAAAATGATCGAGTGGTGCGACAGCTGCCATGGATCCCCTACTGGTGCTATGCCGGCCCGTTGCCGACGCCGGACGCGCGGGCTGCGCGGGACCGTACGCTGCGCGCCTGCGCGCGCCATCCCCTCACGCCGGCCTTGGACCCCGCCCATGGCCCTCGGGTTCCCCCCGGCGGCCGGTCAGGACCTCGATGAAATCACGGTTCAGGCCGATCCAGAGCGCCACCGGCACCACCGCGGGCAGGATCAGATAACCGAACTGGTAGGCCAGCGCAACCGCTTCGGCGGCGACGCCGGCATGCGCCACGGCCGCGGCGCCTTCCGCGCCGGCCTCGAACGCCAGCACCTTGAGGGCCTCGGCCACCATGCCGAAGGCCTGCGCCAGCCAAATGACCGGCAGCGCCACCGCGAACTGCAACAGGCGGCGCCGGGTGGATAGCGGCGTCGCCATCGCCAGCCCGAAGAACAGCGGCAGCGAGTAGGCATAGACCATGGGATTGATCGAGGGTTCCAGGATCCCGACGCCGCCGGGGCCGTCCTGGCCCGCGGGCACCGTGACGGTGACGGTGGTGGCGAGGCGCACGAGGTAGCCGGCACGTGCGACGACACGGCCGCCGGCATCCAGCAGTTCGCCGCCGAGCGACACGTCCCTGAAGAGGCCGCCGAACGGGCCCAGCAGCACCGGCTTGGCCATCAGCATCGCCGGCCAGGTCCAGAACGCGGCCGCCCAGAACCAGATCACGAACGCCAGCGGCAGCCACAGCAGCGCCTTCAGCGCGAATTCGCGGACCGGGTTCAGCGCCATGGCTGCCAGCCGGTAACGGACGCCATCAGCCGAGCCAGGCGCGTGCGTTGCGGAACAGGCGCATCCAGGGCGAGTACTCGCCCCAGCCGGGTGGATGCCAGCTCATCTGCACGCTGCGGAAGGTGCGCTCCGGATGCGGCATCAGCACCAGCACGCGCCCGTCGGCCGCGGTGAAGCCGGTCTGGCCCCCGGCGGCGCCGCTGGCGTTCAGCGGGTAGCGCTCGGTGGCGCGCCCCTGGTTGTCGACCAGGCGCAGGCAGGCCTGCGCCTTTCCCGCGTCCGCCGCGCTGTCGAACGCGGTACGGCCTTCGCCGTGCGCCACCACCACCGGCAGGCGCGAGCCCGCCATCCCGGCAAGGAAGATCGAGGGCGATTCCAGCACCTCGACCGTCACCAGGCGGGCTTCGTACTGCTCGCTCGCATTGCGCACGAATCGCGGCCAGTGCGTCGCACCGGGCACCAGCTCCTTCAGGCTGGCGAACATCTGGCAGCCGTTGCAGACGCCGAGGCCGAAGGTGGACGGATCGGCGAAGAAGGCGGCGAACTGGTCGCGCAGGCGGTCGTGGTAGAGGATCGACGCCGCCCAGCCGCGGCCGGCGCCGAGCACGTCGCCGTAGCTGAAGCCGCCGCAGGCGACCACGCCCTTGAAGCCATCGAGGCGATCGCGCCCGCTGGCGAGATCGCTCATGTGCACGTCCACGGCATCGAAGCCGGCCTGGGTGAAGGCCGCCGCCATCTCGACCTGGCCGTTGACGCCCTGCTCGCGCAGGATCGCCACCCGCGGACGCACGCCCTTCGCGATGAACGGTGCGGCGATGTCCAGCGAGGGATCGAAGGTCAGGCGCGGGTGGATGCCCGGATCGGTCTCGTCCTCGCGCCAGGCGCGTTCGCTGTCAGCGCTGGCCGGGTTGTCGCGGCGCGCCTGCATCGCGTGGCTGGTTTCCGACCAGGCGTGCATCAGCGCGCTCCAGTCCCACTTCGCCAGCGTCTCGTTGCCGAGTCGCAGCTTGATGCGCATGCGCGTGACCGGGCTCGCGACGACGTGGGCGTGCGCGGCGAGGCCGTGCGCGTCCAGCAGCTCGGCAAACCGGGCGTGGTCGCCCGTTCGCACCTGCACCAGCGCGCCGAGTTCCTCGGCGAACAGCGCTGCCAGGATGTTCTCGCCCCAGCCGGCCAGTTGCACGTCAAGGCCGCAGTGGCCGGCAAACGCCATTTCCACCAGCGCCACCAGCGCGCCGCCGTCGCTGCGGTCGTGGTAGGCCAGCAGCAGCCCGTCCGCGCGCGCCTGCTGGATGGCATCGAAGAAGGCCCGCAGGCGGCCGGCCTCGTCCACGTCCGGTGCTTCGCCGCCGGTGCGCTCGAACGCCTGCAGCAGGGCGCTGCCGCCAAGACGATTGCGGCCGGCGCCGAGGTCGAGCAGCCAGATTTCGGACTCGACGTCGCGCACCAGTTGCGGCGTGAGCGTGCCGCGCACGTCGTCGAGGCGCGCGAAGGCGCTGACCACCAGCGACACCGGCGACACGGTGCGCTGCTCCTGTGGTGCACCGCCCCCAGGGGAGGGCACCTGCCAGCGCGTCTGCATCGACAGCGAATCCTTGCCCACCGGGATCGACACCCCGAGTGCGGGGCAAAGCTCCAGGCCGACCGCGCGCACCGCGTCGTACAGCGCGGCATCCTCACCGGCCTGGCCGACCGCGGCCATCCAGTTGGCGGAAAGGCGCACTTCCTCCAGCCGCACCGGCGCGGCGGCAAGGTTGGTCAGCGCCTCGCCCACGGCGATGCGTGCGCTGGCGGCGGCATCGAGCAGCGCCAGTGGCGTGCGCTCGCCCATCGCCATCGCTTCGCCCGCGTAGCCCTCGAAATCGGCCAGGGTGACGGCGCAGTCGGCCACCGGCACCTGCCACGGCCCGACCATCTGGTCGCGCGTGCAAAGCCCGCCGACGGTGCGGTCGCCGATGGTCACCAGGAACGACTTGCTGCCGACGGCAGGCAGGCGCAGCACGCGCCCGATCGCCGCATCGAGCGTGATGCCGCCGACGTCCGGCACGAGGTCGGTGCGCGGCGGCACCCGCTGCGCATCGCGGTGCATGCGAGGCGGCTTGCCGAACAGCACGTCCAGCGGGAGGTCGATCACGCGTTGGCGGGATCCGGAATCGGGGGTTGCGGTTCCGGCGACGCCAGGGTTGCCACGGCTCACGACCAGGCGACGTTCTTCCGTCGCATGACCGACGACCGCGAACGGACAGCGTTCGCGTGCGCAAAGCGCCTCGAACGCCGGCAGATCCTCCGGCCGCACGCCAAGGACGTAGCGTTCCTGCGATTCGTTGCACCACACCTGCATCGGTGACATGCGCGAATCGTCGCTCGGAATCGCATCGAGCGACAGCTCCCCGCCCACGCCGGAATCGTTGAGCAGTTCGGGAATGGCGTTGGAGAGGCCGCCGGCGCCGACGTCATGGATCGACACGATCGGGTTCGCCTCGCCGAGCGACCAGCACGCGTCGATCACTTCCTGGCAGCGCCGCTGCATCTCGGGGTTGTCGCGCTGCACCGAGGCGAAGTCGAGCTGTTCGGTGCTCGCGCCGGCGGCCATCGACGAGGCGGCGCCGCCACCCAGCCCGATCAGCATCGCCGGCCCGCCAAGCACGATCACGGCGTCGCCGGGACGCAGCGGCCGCTTGTGCACGTCGCCGGGTCGCAGGTTGGCGAGGCCGCCGGCGATCATGATCGGCTTGTCGTAGCCGTGGCGCAGGCCCGGGCTGCCGCCGTCGTGCTCGAAGCTGCGGAAATAGCCGGCCAGGCACGGCCGGCCGAACTCGTTGTTGAAGGCGGCGCCGCCGAGCGGCGCATCGCGCATGATCTCGAACGCGCTGGCGAAGCGCGGTGGCAGCGGGCGATCGCGTTCCCACGGACGTTGCAGGCCGGGGATGCGCAGGTGCGAGACCGTGAAGCCCACCAGGCCCGCCTTCGGCTTGCCGCCGCGGCCGGTGGCGCCTTCATCGCGGATCTCGCCGCCGGAACCGGTCGAGGCGCCGGGGAACGGCGAGATCGCGGTCGGATGGTTGTGCGTCTCCACCTTGATCGCGTACGGCACCTCCTCCTGCCGCGCCCGCCAGGTGCGGTCGTCCGGCGCGGCGAAGAAGCGCGCGGCGGAGCTGCCGGCGATCACCGCCGCGTTGTCGTGGTAGGCAGAGAGCGTGTGCGCCGGCGAGGCCGCGTGGGTATGGCGGATCATCGCGAAGAGCGAGCGCTCCTGCGGCTCGCCATCGACGGTGAAATCGGCGTTGAACACCTTGTGGCGGCAATGCTCGGAGTTCGCCTGCGCGAACATCATCAGTTCGGCGTCGGTCGGGTCGCGGCCGAGCGCGCGATACGCGTCGGCGAGATAGGCGATCTCGTCTGTCGCCAGGGAGAGGCCGAGGCGGGCGTTGGCGTCGGCCAGCGCCTCGGTCGCGTCGGTGCCGAGCGCAATGCGCTCCAGCGGCGCCGGCGTGCCCTGTTCGAACACGCGCGCGGCATCGTCGAGCGTGGCCACCACCGATTGCGTCATCGGGTCGTGCAGCACGGCAATGACGGCGGCAAGGTCGGCCGGCGCGCCATCGAGTTCGAAAGCCGTGCCGCGATCGATCCGCCGCACCGGGAAGCCGCAGTCGGCGAGGATGTCCGTGGCCTTGCTCGACCACGGCGAACGGGTGCCGAGCCGCGGCACCACCCACAGCGTCGCCGCCGCCGGCGGACCCGGTCGGGCTTCGATCACGACGCAGAGCCGCTCGATGTCCAGCGCCGCCGGCTCGGCGGCATCGACCAGGTAGACATGGCGGGTGGCGCGCACCGAGCAACCCGGTGCACGCCGCGCCAGTTCGGCATTGAGGCGGTCGATGCGGAACGCGGACAGCGCGGGCAGGCCGTCGAGGACGATCATGGCGTGCGGGGGCAGGCGGGGCAGCCCCCTATTCTACCGGGCGGGGCCCGGCGATTGGCGATCCCGATCGGATGCCGGCTGTTACCGCGCGTCGATCGCCTGCAGCTTGGCCACCAGCTGGTCGGGGGCGAGATAGCCACCGATCTTGGTGCCGTCGGCGGCAAGGATGGTGGGGGTGCCGTCCACGCCGACCTGGGCGCCGAGCTTGTACTGCTCGGCCACGGGGTTGTCGCACTTGGCGGGGGCCGGATCCTTGCCCGCTTTGGCGGCGGTGAACGCGGCCTTGCGGTCCTTCGCGCACCACACCGACACCGCCTTGTCGTACGAGGGCGTGTTGAGGCCGGTGCGCGGGAAGAACAGGTAGTCCACCTCGACGCCGCGCTGGTTGAGTTCGGCGATGTGCGAGTGGAGCTTGCGGCAGTAGCCGCAATCGATGTCGGTGAACACCGTCACCTTGTACTTCGGCTTGCCGGATGGCGCGAACACGATGCGCTGGTCGCGCGGAACGGCGTCGACCTTGCGCTTGTTCTCCACCGCCAGCCGCGCCGCGGTGAGGTCGCGCTTGCTGGCTGCTTCGTACAACGTGCCCTGTAGGAGGTACTTGCCGTCGTCGCTGACGTACACCATCTGGCCGCCGACGATGACCTGGCGGAAGCCCGGCAGCGGCGACGCCTCGACCTGGTCGACCTTGGCGTTCGGCGCCAGCTGCTGCAGCGCCTTGCGTGCCGCGGCGTCGGCCGGCGTTTCGGCGGCCTGCGCGACGCCGGCGAGTGAAAGCGCGCCGAGCGCGATACCGGCGAGGATGCGTGGATTCATGGGACGGGTCCTCAGTTGCTGGCTGCGCTGGCAGCGGCGATGCGATCGAGTTCGGCCGCCAGGCGATCGGGCGACATGGCGATCTGGCCCGGCACGGTGCTGCCGTCGGGGGCGAGTACGGTCGGCGTGCCGGTGATGCCGAGCGACTTCGCCAGGCTGGTCAGTTCGGAAACGGGGTTCGGGCAGGTGGCCTTGCCCGGGTCCTGCCCGGACATGGCGCGGGTGAACGCGCTCGCGCGGTCTTCCGAGCACCACACGGCTTCCGCCTTCTTGTCGGCGCCGGGGTGGATCGAGAGCGGATAGAAGAGGTAGTCGACCGTGATGCCGGCGGCGTTGTACTGCGCGATCTGCTCGTGGAACCGGCGGCAGAACGGGCAGTCGATGTCGGTGAACACGGTGACGGTACGACTGGCGCCGGCCGGCTTGTCGGCGGCGAACACGATTCGCTTGTCGGGCCCGATGCGCTCGAGCGCGATGCGGCGCGCCTTGGCGCGCGAACCCGCCGTGAGGTCGCGCTTGTTGGCGACGTCGAATGCGCTGCCGTCGAGCACGTAGCGGCCATCCTGGCTCACGTACAGGAACTGGCCGCCGACGATCGCTTCGTAGAAACCCGGGATGACCGATTCCTGCACCGCGTCCACCTTCACGTTGGGGGCGAGCGCGTCCATGGCCTGGCGCACGGCTTCCTCCGGCGTCGCCGCCAGGGCCGGGAGGGCCAGCAGCAGGCCGGCAAGGAAAGCGGAAAGACGCATGGGAACCTCGGGCAGGAAAAAGGATTGGGAAAACTGCCGGCGCAGGAGACCGGCAATGGCTGCGCGATCTTGCAGGAGCGGCGCACTGGAGACCTGCCCGCAAGGAGTTGGTTCCCGGACCGGCCATTCTGGCATGCGGCCGGAAACCGGAAAAGTGACGCAGGTCGCCGCTGGCGGGAACCTTGCGCGCGCGACCAGGCCAAGATGGCGCCCGCCGGGTCGCGTTTCAACCGCGCGGATGGTGGCGCAGGTGCAGGCGCTTGAGGCCCTCGCGCGCGACCAGCGTGTAGATCTGCGTGGTCGAGAGCGAGCTGTGGCCGAGCATCAGCTGCAGCGCCCGCAGGTCGGCACCGTGGTTGAGCAGGTGGGTGGCGAAGGAATGGCGCAGCGCATGGGGCGAAACCCGGCCCGCCCCCACTCCGGCGGCGGCGGCGTACTTGCGCACGAGGGTCCAGAACATCTGCCGCGTCATCGCCGCCCGCCGGTTGCTGACGAACAACGCATCGCTGCGACCGCCCTTCAGCAGCAGCGGACGGGCCTCGGCAATGTAGCGCTCCAGCCAGTGCGCGGCTTCGGCACCCAGCGGCACGAGGCGTTCCTTGCCCCCTTTGCCGATCACGCGCAGCACGCCCTGGCGAAGGTTGACCTGGCCAGCCGTGATGCCGACCAGTTCGCTCACCCGCAGGCCGGTGGCGTACATGAGTTCCAGCATGGCGCGGTCGCGCAGGCCGAGCGGCGTGGCCGGCGGCGCCGCCAGCAACGCCTCGATTTCGCCCTCCGACAGCGCCTTGGGCAGGCTGCGCGGCAGCATCGGGCCTTCCACCAGCAGGGTCGGGTCGTCGGCGCGCCGGCCTTCGCGCACCGCCATGCGGAAGAAATGGCGCAAGCACGACAGCATGCGTGCGTTCGAGCGCGCCGCGTAGCCGCGCCCGCGCGCACCGCCGTGGTCGTGGCGGAGCGCGAGCCAGTCCTGCACGTCGGCGCGGCTGCAGTCCGCCAGCGACGACCCGCGCTGGCCGAGCCAGCGGGAAAAGGCGGCGAGGTCCAGCCGGTATCCGGCAAGGGTGTTGTCGGCGAGCCCGAGTTCGGACCACGCGCGTTCGAGGAACCCCGCCACGAGCGCCTCGTCCTCCGCGGCCAGTGCAGCGGTCGTGGAAACGGCAACGACGGGGGCGGCTTCCGGCGCGGGCGCTGCGCGTCGTGCCTTGCCGGTTCCCGCCCTGCCCTGCATCACCACCTCCCTGCGGGTTCGTGCCGCCGCTTGCGCGTGGCAGGGTAAACCCTGACGCTTGCGCTCGTCACCGCAACGCGACCCGCCATGTCACTGCCTGCTGCCCCGCTGCGCCTGCGCATTGCCGCACTCGTGTACGACCTGCTGCCGCTGGCCGGACTCTGGATGCTGCTCGCCGCGCTGATGCTGCTTGCCGTGCATGGCGACATCGACGTGGCGCATCCGCCACCGGCCTGGCGCCACCTGCTGCAGCTTGCGCTGCTGGCCGCCAGCGGCGGCTATTTCGTGTTGTCCTGGACGCGCGGCGGGCAGACGATCGGCATGCGCGCCTGGCGCATCCGCGTGGTCGCCGCCGACGGCGGCGCACTGCCCTGGCCACGTGCCCTGCTGCGCTTCGCCGTGGCGCTGGTGTCCCTCGCCGCGTTCGGCCTCGGCTTCCTCTGGTGCCTGCTCGACCGCGACCGCCGCGCCTGGCATGACCTCGCCGCCGGCAGCGCCTGCGTGCGCGCTGCCGTGGCATCGAAGGCGAAGGATTGAACCACGAAGAGCACGAAAAACACGAAGAAGGCTCCCGGTGTGCCCCGTGTTTCGATCTCGTGCTCTTCTCGTGCGCTTCGGTTTTTCCCGTGACGCGGGTCAGGCAGCGAGGGCCTGCGCGACCATGCCCTCGATCACGTCGAGGTCGGGAATGATGGCGCGATCGTCGCGCACCAGCACCTCGGCTCGCACGCCGGCGGCGTGCGGGACCTCGTCGCTGGTAGGGATGAGGATTTCGGGGGTGATCGTGGTCAGGCGAGGGAAGCCCTGCGCGAGCAGCGCGATGAAGGGCATGCCGGTGGTGCCGCCAATCGCCTTAAGCACCGCGACGCGTGCATTGGTGCGGCTTTCGTCCTCGAGCCGCCCCGTCAGCATGGGGAAGGACACCAGCGGCAGGCGCCAGCCGCGCCAGGCGAGGCGCCCGAGCAGCCACGGCGGCGCGCCGGCGACGGCTTCGGGCTGCGTGTAGCTGATTACCTCGGCCACCGTGGCGTTTGGCAGCAGGACGCGGCCATCGGTGACGGGCACCATCACGCCCCGGATCTCACGCGGCAAATCCATCATGTGCTTTCCCCTTCGACCGCAGTTGCGCGTCGCGCAGGCGCCGGCACGCCGGCCGGCGCGTTGGTTTTCATCCGGTTTCGCCCAGCAGCTTCGCGGCCAGTTCGGCGGGGGTGCCGGTGAAAGCCACCACGCCGGTGTCGCGCACGCCCTCGACCATGGTGCTGACGACGCAGCTGTCGGGCTCCTGCACGTACACCTGGCCGCCCTTGGCGGCGAGGTAGCGGCAACCGGCCGCGGCATCGTCGGACATGCCGGAGAAGATGATCGCGCCGGCTTCGGCACCGAAGCGGTCGGCGGCGTCCTCGATCACGCGATCGATCGACGGGCTGTAGGCGCCCTCGGCCACGTTGCGCTCGAGCACCACGACACCCTGCGCGTCGACCAGCAGGCGGTGCGACGCCGGCACGATCACGACCTCCCCGTGGCCGACACGCTCACCGTGGGTCGGCGTGCGTACCGTCAGCTCGGTGGCGCGCGCAAGCTGCCGTGCCATCATGTCGACGAACTCGCCGCCAAGGTGCTGCGCCAGCAGGAACAGCGCCGGATAGTCGCGCGGGAAGGCCGAGAGGAATTCGCGCAGCGACTCCGGCCCGCCGATCGACGCGCCGAGCACCCAGACCCGGCGCACCTTGGCCCTGGCGGCGCCACCGGCAACCAGCCAGGATTCCTGCGCAGCCGATTCCACCGGCGCAGGCGCCACCGCTTCGTCGAGCGGAATGAGTTCGAGCGAAAGCCCGTCCAGCGCCGGCAGCGTCGGCGCGGCGGCTTCCGCCGGTGGCGCCAGGAATTCTTCCGGTCGCAGCTTCTCGATGCCGAAGGCCGCGGCTGCCGCCGGAGCGGGCGCCCTGGGCGGAGCGGGCGGCGCGGCAGCGGGCGGTGCCTCGAGGTCCTCGATGTCTTCCAGCGTCCAGGTGTCGGGCGCGGCCACGGCGCGCGGCGCGTCGCCGGCAGCCGCTGGCGGCGCTTGCGGTGTCGCCTCGTCGCCATCGCGGGCCGCGGGCGCGGCGTCGCTGGACGGCTCGTCGAGGTCCAGTGCCGCCAGTTCCAGGGCGAGGTCGTCGTCGCCGGATGCGGCGAACGCGTCGTCGTCGACGGCAATGGAATCCAGGTCCGGCAGGTCCGCATCGCTGTCGGCGGCGTCGCCGGCGGCCTCGCCGGGGCGGGGTTCCGCATCGAACGCACCGGGCGCATCGAAGTCGATGTCCGACAGGAGCAGGTCGGATCCGATCGCTTCCGGCGGCGGCGCGTTGCCGTCAGCGGTGTGCTCCGGTTCCGGTCTGTCGGGCATGAGGTCGCCGAAATCCGGATCGATGTCTTCGGCGACCGACGCCGGCGTCGATCCGGGCAGCGCGGCATCGGCGTCGAACGCGGCGAGGATCTGCTCGAGGTCGGATGCCTCCGCTGCGGCGTCCCCGGCCTCGACTGGCCGGGAATCCGTTGCGGGCGCACTGGCGGGCACGGCCGGGGCGGACGCCGCGAGCTCCAGCAGCGCATCGAGGTCGGAAAGGTCGAACCCTTCCGCCGCGGCGGGCACGGCCGGCACGGCGGTGGCCTCCACGGCGGGCGCTGCGTCCAGCGGGGTCGCAGCTGCCATGGGGGTGGCGTCGTCGCCCGGCACGACCGCTTCGGCAGGGGCGGGC
>JAEZQS010000311.1 GCA_023412995.1 Pseudomonadota bacterium | reverse complement strand
CCTCGCCACCGCGCGCCGGCTGGCGGCGGGGAGGCCGCGCGCATGAGCAGCGAGGTCGTGCTCACCCGCCACATCACCAGCGACGCGCCGCGCGTGCTGGTGGTGGACGGCTCGCGCGTCGTGCGCCAGCTGATCGAGCGCGTGCTGAAGGCCGAACTCCCCGCGGCCGTGGTGGTTGGTTGCGGCAGCGCGGCCGAGGCGCGCGAGGCGCTCGCCGGCGACGTGTTCGACCTCGTCACCACCGCGCTGCGCCTGCCCGACATGGACGGCATCGAACTCGCGCGCCACGTGCGCGAGGAGTCGGGCCAGGCCTACATCCCGATCATCGTCGTCTCCGGCGACGTGCAGGAGCGCCTGGTCGCGCGCACGCTGACCCAGGACGTCACCGACTACTTCGACAAGTCGCTCGGCTTCGATGCGCTGGCCGCCTTCATCCGCGGCTACGTCGGCCCCGCCGAACCGGCCGGCGGCAGCGTGCTCTACGTGGAGGACAGCCGCGTCGTCGCGCTGGCGACGCGCCGCATGATGGAAAAGGCGGGGTTCGAGGTCGCGCACGTGGTGAGCGTCGAGGCGGCGCTCGAGCGGCTCGAAACCGCGCATGCCGAGGGCCGCCGCGCCGGCACCGACCTCGTCCTCACCGACGTCAACCTCAAGGGCGAGCTGGCGGGCGGCGACCTGCTCGATCGCATCCGCAATGGTTACGGCTACGGCAAGGGCGAGCTGCCGGTGCTGGTGATGACCGGCGACGACAACCCCGCCAACCAGGCGGCCCTGCTGCGGGCCGGCGCGAACGACCTGGTGCACAAGCCGATCGAGGAGCGCCTGCTGGTCACCAAGCTGCAGTTCCAGCTGCGCGTGTCGCGGCACCTGCGCGGGGAGGCAGCGCCGCCGGCATGAGCGAGGACGGCGTCCGCCTCGAGCCGGGCTGGAAGGCGCGCGTGGGGGATTACCTGCGCCGGCCGGAGATGCAGGAGCTTGCGCGCTTCCTGCGGCAGGAAAAGCAGGCCGGCCGCATCATCCATCCCGCCGGCGGGCGCATCTTCGCCGCGCTCGACGCCACGCCCTTCGACGCCGTCAAGGTGGTCATCCTCGGCCAGGATCCCTACCACGGCCCCGGCCAGGCGCATGGCCTGTCCTTCTCGGTGCTGCCCGGCGTGCCGGCGCCGCCGTCGCTGCAGAACATCCTCGCCGAACTGTCGCGCGACCTCGGCACCCGCCGGCCCGACCACGGCTGCCTGCTGCCGTGGGCGCGCCAGGGCGTGCTGCTGCTCAATGCCGTGCTGACGGTGGAGCAGGGCGCCGCCGGATCGCACCAGGGCAAGGGCTGGGAAGGTTTCACGGATGCGTGCGTCGCCGCACTCGATCGCGAGCGCGAGGGACTGGTGTTCCTCCTCTGGGGCAGCCATGCCCAGGCACGCGGGCGCCAGCTCGACCGTCGCCGGCATCTCGTGCTGGAGGCGCCGCACCCCTCGCCGCTGTCGGCCCACCGCGGGTTCATCGGCTGTGGCCACTTCTCGCGTGCGAACGCCTACCTGGCCGAACACGGCAAGACGCCGATCGACTGGCAGCTGCCGCCGCGGAGCACCCTCGCGGCGTGAGCCGCATGGGCGGACCCCAACGCGCCGCAGCAGGCGCCTGCGGGTGCCATCCCGCGCCCCAGCGGACCCAGCCGGGTTGTCACCCGATTAAGGGCGGCGCTCCCAGAATGGCGTCGAGGTTTGGAACCCTTGGCTGTCCCCGCGGTCAAAAATCAACCAGATCAGACATTTACCTGAATCGTCGGCCCGCCTGCCGGAACGCACTGTTCCACCCGCGGGACGACACGGAAGGAGCAATCGGCGTACAATACTCGCCAGTCCACTAATTGGCTGGCGGTGGCGGATTCGAAGGAACTCCACCCCCTCCTTGGCACTCCAAGATCGCGAGTGCCAACATGGCCAATACGAATCGAGGAGCCCAGACGATGAGCAATACCCTGGTCGCCAGCAATTTCCCGGTGCCGAGTGCCGTGGGCAGCCTCGATGCCTACGTCAACGCCGTCCACCAGATCCCGATGCTGACGCAGGACGAGGAGCAGGACCTGGCGCACCGCTTCATCGACCGCGGCGACCTCGAGGCCGCCCGCCAGATGGTGCTGTCGCACCTGCGTTTCGTCGTGCACGTCGCGCGCGGCTACTCGGGCTACGGCCTGCAGGTCGGCGACCTCATCCAGGAAGGCAACATCGGCCTGATGAAGGCGGTGAAGCGCTTCGACCCGGAGCATGGCGTGCGGCTGGTGTCCTTCGCCGTGCACTGGATCCGCGCCGAGATGCACGAATTCATCCTGCGCAACTGGCGCATCGTCAAGGTGGCGACGACCAAGGCCCAGCGCAAGCTGTTCTTCAACCTGCGCAAGTCCAAGAAGCGCCTCGGCTGGATGAACGCCGAGGAGGTCGACACCGTCGCGCGCGAACTCGGCGTCCCCTCGGCCACCGTGCTGGAAATGGAAGCCCGCCTCAACGGCCGTGACGTCGCGTTCGACACGCCGGTCGATGCCGACGACGACGAGCGCCCGTCGCCGGCCGCGTTCCTCATCGACCACTCCGCCGACCCGTACGCCACGGTCGAGGCCGAGTCGGAGGAAGAGGAGAGCCTCGGCACCCTGCACCGCGGCCTGGTCAAGCTCGACGACCGTTCGCGCGACATCATCCAGCGCCGCTGGCTCAACGACGAGTCCAAGGCCACCCTGCAGGAACTCGCCGACGAGTACGGCGTCTCCGCCGAGCGCATTCGGCAGATCGAGGCGAACGCGATGAAGAAGATGCGGGCGTTGTTCGTGGCGTGAGAGCCGGGAATAGGGAATAGGGAATAGGGAATGGGGAATGGTCTAGACCGAAAGCAACATTCCCCACCCACCCGGTAATGCAATCTGACGGCCCCTTGCGGGGCCGTCTTCGTTTGAGCGCTTGCTGCTTGCTGTAGGAGCGCACCCCCGGATCAGGTCCGGGGCAGGCTCTGTGCGCGACCGCCCGCCCGCTGCACGGCGATCGCCACCGCTGATGCGGAAGACCGGCCCACGCATGCAATCGGTTGACGGGGCCGAAACCCACGAATGCGCCTGATCCCGACAGGACGGGTCGCAATGTCCTGCGGCGCGGTCCTCCCGCACCGCACATCCGGCTGGCGTAGGCTGGACTCGCGCAGCGCGGCCGGCCAGCGCGAATACACGGCGAATATGCGAGAGTGCCGGCCCGCCTGCGGCCGTCCAGCCCAGGCCGGCGACGGCTCGTGGCGCCTGGGACATTCCATCGCGTGGAGTGGCGTAGGCTGGACGCGCGCAGCGCGGCCGGCAAGCGCGAATACACGGGGAATATGCGAAGGGTGCCGGCCGGCCTGCGGCCGTCCAGCCTACGCG
>JAEZQS010000243.1 GCA_023412995.1 Pseudomonadota bacterium | reverse complement strand
CGCGTAGTTGTGAATAAGACACAGACTGAGCGCGGCGGCGCCGACGGTCAGTCGCGCGACTGGATCTTGGACAGCAGGCGCAGCAGCTCGAGGTAGAGCCACACCAGCGTCACCACCAGCGCGAATGCGCCATACCACTCCATGTACTTCGGCGCATTGGCGCGCACGCCCGATTCGATCAGGTCGAAATCGAGCACGAGATTGAGCGCCGCGACCACCACCACCACCAGGCTGAAACCGATGGCGAGGCCGCTGTTGCCACTGATGAAACCCATCGAGCTGCCGAAGAAGCCCATCACGAAATTGACCAGGTACAGCAGCATGATGCCGCCGGTGGCGGCGACGATGCCGAGCTTGAACTTCTCCGTGACCTTGATGAGGCCACTGCGGTAGGCCATCAGCATGGCGGCCATCACGGCGAAGGTGAGGCCGACCGCCTGCATCACGATGCCCGGGAAGCGCATCTCGAAGATCACCGAAAGGGCGCCGATGAAGACGCCTTCGGCGAGGGCATACAGGGGCGCGGTGATCGGTGCCCAGGTCTTCCTGAAGATGGTGGCCAGTGCCAGCACCAGGCCGACGATGGCGCCGCCGATCATCAGCGGGAACAGCGCGGCCGCGCTTTCCGGGCCGGTGAACCGGCTCCAGCTGAACATGGCGCCGACCAGCGCCAGGATGAGCAGGAAGGCGGTCTTGTTGACCGTGCCGTTCATGGTCATGCTGCCGGCATCGGACGACCAGACCTGGCCGCTGCCGACGTCGAGGAAGGTGTTCTGGCCCAAGGCCGGGTTGCCGCTACGCATCGTGGTGTTTCCTCTCCGGGTTCTGCGCCCGATCCTAGCTGCCGAGGCCGGTGCGCGCCACCCGAGATGGTGGGCGGCGCGCCGCAATGCAACCCGCGGCTGAACACCGGCGACCTCGCCGGCGCTGCCGCCGGGGCAGTCCGCGGCAGGTGCCGCATACTCCCCGGAACGCGCGGCCGGCGCCCCGGCCCCCGATTCCCGGTAGTGCCACCCGCCCGATCGCCACGCACGGAGGTTCCATGCGACGACCCGCCAGCCTGCCTCTTCCGCTCCTGCTTGCCGCCGCCCTCCTGGCCGGCAGCGCCCACGCACGCCAGGGCGAGCCGCCATGGGCGCTGGCGCATCCGGGCAGCGTCGGCCACGAGCTGCCGCTGCAGGAAGTGCCCGGGCTCGATGCGCGCGCCCTGCAGAAGGCGGCCGATGCCGCGCAACGGGAAGGCGCCCACACCAAGCGCCAGCAAGTGGCGCTGCAGCGGCCGGTGTCGATCCGCCTGGCCGAGGCGGCGCGGCGCGACCGCCTGCCGGACGGCACCACCCTCTGGCGGATGCAGGTGCGTGCAGCCGGCGCCACCGACCTGCGCCTCGGCTTCGGGCGCTACGCTCTGCCAGCCGGCGCGGAGCTCCACCTGGTCGGCGCCGACGGCTACTACCAGGGCCCCTACACCGCAGCGGATGCCTTCGATGGCCAGTTCCAGGCGCCGGTGGTGCCGGGCGATACCGTGACGATCTCCGTGCGCGTGCCCGCCGGCGAGGAACTCACGCCCGAAGCGCTGGAACTGGACCGCGTCGGCGCGGGGTTCCGCGACCTGTTCGGTCGCAGTCGCGCCGGCAGCACCGGACCGGGTACGTCCGGAGCCTGCAACATCAACGTGGTGTGCCCGCTCGGCCAGCCCTACGCCGACGAGAGCCGCGCGGTCGGCTATTACGAGTACCGCGCGGCCGACGACGGCCAGTACTACATCTGCAGCGGCACCCTGCTCGCGGACGTGCCGCGCACGCAGCGCAACTGGTTCCTCACCGCGGCCCACTGCATCGCCAGCGACAGCGAGGCGCGCTCGATCGTGGTCTACTGGAACTACCGTTCAACCCAGTGCGCGCGCCTCGCCGCGCCGCCAGGCGGCTGGTTCGGCGACGACCAGCACGGCGCCAGCCTGCGCGCCACCAGCCATGACCCCGACGTCACCCTGCTCGAACTCGGCGGCCGCGTGGATCCGGACTGGAACCTCTACTATGCCGGCTGGGATGCCAGCGGCACGCGCCCGGCCGGCAGCATCGGCCTGCACCACCCGTCCGGCGACGCGCAGAAGGTCACGGCTGGCCCGGCCCCGGCCACGATCGACAGCTGCATCGCCGCGACCGCAATGCGCAACACGCATTGGCGCACCGGCCCCTATCGCGAAGGCACCACCGAAGGCGGCTCTTCCGGCTCGGGGCTGTTCGTGCCGGCGGACGATGGCGGCGGCCGCGCGCGCCGCCTGATCGGCACGCTCTCGGGAGGAACGGCCGCCTGCAGCGCGACCTCCCCCACCCAGCCGGACAATGGCGTCGACTGCTACGGCCGATTCGCCTCGGCATGGAACGGCAGCAGCGCCGCCGCGCGCCTGCGCGACTGGCTCGACCCGGGCGCGACCGGCGCCAGCGGCATGGACGGCTACGATCCGGATGATCCGTTGCCGGTCGATGGCACCGGGCATTCCCGCCACGCGCTCCCGCCGATCCTGCGCCGGCCGCACGCGCGGCGCTGACGGCACATGCTGGTCGATACGCACTGCCATCTCGATGCCCGGGAATTCGATCGCGACCGCGGCGGGGTCATGGCGCGTGCGCGCGCGGCCGGTGTCACCACGCAGGTGATCCCCGCCATCACGCTGGCCGGCTTCGAGGACCTCCGGCGCCTGTGCGACGGAACGCCCGGACTGCATCCCGCCTGGGGCCTGCATCCCCTGTTCCTCGCCGAGCATGCCCCGGAACACCTGCGGGCGCTGCGCGACTGGCTCGAACGCGAGCGGCCGGTTGCCGTCGGCGAATGCGGACTGGACTTCTACGTCGACGGCCTCGATCGCGACCTGCAGCAGGACTATTTCTTGCGCCAGCTCGAACTGGCGCGCGAGTTCGGGTTGCCCGTGATCATCCACGCGCGCCGCGCGGTCGAGGCCGTGATCAAGGCGATCCGCGCCACCGGCGGGCTGCGCGGCGTGGTGCACAGCTTTTCCGGCAGCGCCGAGCAGGCGGCGCAACTGTTCCGCCTCGGATTCCACCTCGGCATCGGCGGGCCGGTCACCTACCCGCGCGCCAGGCGCCTGCGCGCCGTGGTGGCGACGATGCCGGCCGAATGGCTGCTGCTGGAAACGGATGCGCCCGACCAGCCGCTGCACGGCCACCAGGGCGAACGCAACGAGCCGGCACGCCTGGCCGACGTGCTGCAGGTGGTGGCGACCCTGCGCGACGAGGAGCCCGCTGCGCTGGCAGCCGCGACGAGCCGCAATGCCCGGGCGCTGTTCGGTCTCGACTGACCGCGCCGGCGCGCGGCATGGCACGTGCCGGGCTCAGGCGTCGCGCAGGAGCCGGCTTATCGCGCGCGACACGGCGACAAAGGCGAACGCACCGGTCACGTGGGTGGCGGCACCGAGGCCACCGCCGCAGTCGAGCTTCAGCGCGGCGCCGCTGCCGGGGCGCGTGCCGCACACGCTGCCGTCGGCCTGCGGGTAGCGCACGTTCTCGCGCGAGTACACCGCCTGCACGCCGAAGGCGCGCTTCGTGCCGCGCGGGAAATGGAACTCCTCGCGCAGCTTCCTGCGCATCAATGCCAGCAGGGCGTCATGCTCGGTTCTCGCCAGGTCGCGCACCGTGACGAGGGTGGGATCGGTCCGCCCGCCCGCCGAACCGCAGGTGACCAGCGGCACCTTGCGGCGGCGGCACCAGACGACCGTTTCCACCTTCACGCGGAAGGCGTCGCAGCAGTCGACCACGAGATCGTGCCCGCGCCCCAGCAGGCGCTCGAGGCTGGAGGGCGTCAGGAACTCCTCCACCGCATCGAGCCGGATGCCCGGACGGATGCGCCGCGCGCGCTCGGCCATCACGCCGACCTTGGGCCGCCCGTATTCGCCTTCCAGCGCGGGCAGCTGGCGGTTGGTGTTGCTGATGCAGACATCGTCCGCATCGATCAGGGTCAACTGGCCGATGCCGCTGCGCGCGAGCGCCTCGACGACCCAGCTGCCGACGCCGCCGATGCCCACCACGCACACGCGTGCCTGCGCCAGGCGCGCGACGCTGCCGCCACCGTACAGGCGGTCGATGCCGCTGAACCGTTCGTCGACTGGGGAATCCGGCATGGGGTGCGCAGGGTATCATCGCGGCAGCGAAGCCGATCGCGCGCGTCGCGCGGCGCAACCCACCACGACGAGGACGCGCTTGATGCCCAATCCCCTGATGCGCCCATTGCTGCGATGGGCCGGCGGCCTGCGCTTCCCGCGACTCGCCCTGCTGACCGCGGGCTTGTTCGTGGCGGACCTGCTGGTGCCGGATTTCATCCCCTTCATCGACGAGATCCTGCTCGGCCTGGCGACCCTGCTGCTGGGCAACCTGCGCCGTCGCGCGCCGCGGCAAGGCACGGACTGAGCCGGTGCGCTGGCTGGTGTGCCTGTTGCTTGGCGTGGTGGCCGGCGCCCTGATGGCCAGCATGGCCACCAGCACGCTGCAGCGCCGGCACGCCTGGCCGCGAGCGCTGATGACGGTGATGCAGCACGAACTCGCCGCGGCGCGGCATGCCGCCGACGGAGGG
>JAEZQS010000201.1 GCA_023412995.1 Pseudomonadota bacterium | reverse complement strand
CGCCTGCCGCGTGCAACCGCGGCAGCAGGAAGCGGCCGATGGCGCCGCTCGCGCCAACGACGAGGCAATGCACGGGCGCCGCCGCGGCAGGCGTCGGCACGGGTTCAGTGCGCGCCGGCGAGGCGCTCCGGTGCGTCTTCGTCAGGGCCCACCGCGTTGCCCGCCGTGGGCAGCACCAGCGTGAAGGTCGAGCCGCTGCCGCGTGCGCTGCGTACGCCGATCGAGCCGCCCAGCGCCGTGATCCACGCGTGCGTGCGCGTCAGCCCGAGGCCATCGGCGCCTTCCCCGGTGCGCGTGCTGAAGTAGGGATCGAACACGTTGGCGGCGACATCGGGCGGCATGCCGCTGCCGGTGTCGGCCACCATCACCTCGACCTCGCCGTCATCGCGCACGCGCGTGGTGAGGGTGAGCGTGCCGCCGTCGGCCATGGCCTGCGTCGCGTTGGCGATCAGCTGCACCAGCGCTTCGCGCAGGCCGGATTCGTCCACCGCCACGGCAGGTACGGCGGATCCGGCGCGCACGACGGCGATTTCCGCCGGCGGCGACACCATCAACAGGGCCGCATCGAGGCAGGCCGCGGCATCGGCGGGCATCGGGTCCGCGTCACGCGGCGCGTCCGGATTGCCGGCCTCGACCAGCTGTGCGGCCATGGCCTGCAGGTCGCTGGCGAGCGGATCCGGCGTACCCCGGGACGAATGCAGGGGATGCTTCTCCACCGCGGTGCGCGCCTCGAACAGCTTGCGGCGCGCGCCTTCGACGTGGGAGACCAGTTCATCCAGTGCCGCCGGATCGGCGCCGAAGATCAGTTCGACCGGCTGCAGGCAGTACTGCACCGCCTCGTCGAAGCGGCGCACGCGCGTGCGGTACTCCTCCAGCTGCGTGCGCAGTGCGGCGAGGTTGGCCTGGGCGGAAGCCAGCGGGGCCTGCAGCCGCGCGGCGGCGCGCGATTCGCGCCCGGCGTCCTGCTCGGCACTGGCGGCCTGGCCGGCATGCAGCGCATCGAGCTGGTTCTCGGCATCGAGCTTCTGGTACAGCAGCTCGCTGGCGTGTTCGCGCTCGCGCACCAGCATCCGCCACAGGACGATCGCGATGCCGATCGCGATGATGGCGCAGATCCATCCGGTCACCTGCATGTCGCTTCCCTCCCGCGTTCCGGCCGGCGGCGGGGCAGCCGCCCGCGCGCCGAGTGTACTGCGCTGCCCGCGCGCGGGGCACCGCCATGCGGCATCGGGCCGGACGCCCTCAGCCGGGCGCCGGCGGGGCCGCCGCGACGCGCCGCCAGATGCCGAGGAAGAGCAGCGCCGCCGGCACCAGCGCCAGCGTGGCGATGATGAAATAGGTGCCGTAGCTGGTCGCCTCGACGATGCCGCCGGCGAAGATGCCGAGCACCTTGCCGGGCAGGTTCACCATCGAGCTCAGCAGGGCGTACTGGGTGGCGGTGTGGCGGTGGCTGACCAGCGAGGAGAGGAACGCGACCGTGGCGGTACCGAGGAAGCCGAGCGTGAGGTTCTCGGCCGAGATCACCAGGGTCAGCACCAGCAGGTTGCCCGGGTGGGCGATCTGCCAGAGATAGAGGAGGTTGCAGGCGCCACACACCACGATGGCCGCCAGCAGCGGCTTGCGCACGTCCCAGCGTGCCACCGCGATGCCGCCGAGGAACACGCCGACGATGCCGATCCAGACGCCATAGATCTTGGTGATCGCGCCGACCTCGGTCTTGCTGAAGCCCATGTCGCGGTAGAAGGGCCCCATGATCCCGCCGACCAGCGCCTGCTCGGGCACCTTGAACAGCAGGATGAAAAGCAGCAGCAGCAGCGCGAGGCGCCAGCCGTAGCGGCGGAAGAAATCGGCGAAGGGCTCCACCACGCCTTCGCGCATCGCCTCGCCCCAGCTCGCTGCCGCGACGCGGATCGATGCCGGCTCGCGCGAAGCGAGCGTCGCCGCGATCGGCAGCAGCATCGCCAGCGCCATCAGCTGGTACACGCGCGGCCATGGCGCGTGGTCGGCCATGATCAGGGCAAAGGCGCCGGTGACGATGAGCGCGATGCGGTAACCGAGCGAATAGGTCGCCACCAGCGCGCCCTGGGCCGCGGGCGGGGCGATCTCGATGCGATAGGCATCCACCGCGATGTCCTGGGTGGCGCCGGCAAACGCGACCACCAGCGTCGCGGCGACGAACACGCCGAGCTGTGCCGGTGTCGCCAGCGCCATCACGACGAGGCCAACGACGACGGCGCCCTGCGCCGCCAGCAGCCAGCCACGGCGGCGGCCGAGGCGGCCGAACAGGGGCAGGCGCGCGTGGTCCAGCAGCGGCGCCCACACGAACTTGAACGCGTACGCCATGCCGGCGCTGGCGATGACGGTGATCTCGCGCAGTTCGATGCCGAAATCCTTCAGCCAGTACGCCAGCGTGCCGGCAACGAGCAGGAACGGCAGCCCGGAGGAAAAGCCGAACAGGAACATCGTCCACGCCGCCGGTTGCGCAAACGCCTTCCAGACCGACGGCTTGCGCGCCTTCGCCGTCGCCGGCGTGGCGCCGCCGTCAGCCGGCGTAGTCGACGACATACGGAGCGTGGTCGGAGAACCGCGGCTCACGCGCGATCGCGCAGCTGGCAAGGCGCGGGCGCAGTCCCGGCGTCACCAGCTGGTAGTCGATGCGCCAGCCGACATTGTTCGCGCGCGCCGCGCCGCGGTTGCTCCACCACGTGTAGTCCTGGCCCTCCGGATGCAGCGCGCGGTAGCTGTCCACCCAGCCACGGCCTTCCGGCTCGTCGCTGCAGAACGCGTTCAGCCACGCGCGTTCGGACGGCAGGCAGCCGGAGTTCTTCTGGTTGGAGCTCCAGTTGCGGATGTCGAGCCGGCTGCGCACGATGTTCCAGTCGCCGCACAGGACGTAATCGCGCCCGCTCGCCAGCCAGCCGTCGAGTACCGGCCGGAACCAGTCCATGACCTTGAACTTGAACGCCTGGCGCTCTTCGCCGGACGAGCCCGACGGCACGTACAGCGACACCACGCTGAGGTTGCCGTAGCGCGCCTCGAGGTAGCGTCCCTCGTCATCGAACGGCGCCCAGCCGAGCGCCGTGCGCACCTCGTCGGGCTCGCGACGCGAATAGATCGCCACGCCGCTGTAGCCCTTCTTGGTGGTGGCATCGCGGTAGAAGCAGTGGTGCCCATCGGGGCGGAACGCGCCGTCCGTCAGCTGCCCTTCCTGCGCCTTGGTCTCCTGCACGCACACCACGTCCGCCTGCTGCGCGCGCAGCCAGTCGAAAAAACCCTTGGTGGCAGCGGAGCGGATGCCGTTGGCGTTGAAGGTGACGATGCGCATGCGAGGAGCAGGGACTGGGGAATAGGGAATGGGGAATGGAAACGCGGCAAGCCTAGCCCATGTCGCTCCCTGCGCGCCAAGGCCTCCCCGAGCAGGCTGCCTTCCGCAGCCGGTGCGCGTGCTGCACAATCCATTCCCGATTCCCCAATCCCCAATCCCGGCCTTACCACGTGCTCGACTCCCAGCGCGCCTTCCTCGACCTGGCGGTTGCCCGCGATGCCCTGCGCTTCGGCGAGTTCACGCTGAAGTCCGGGCGGGTGAGTCCGTATTTCTTCAATGCGGGGCGATTCGATTCCGGGGTCGCGCTGGCGACCCTCGGCCGCGCCTATGCGGAGGCGGCCACGCGGGCCGGGATCGGGTTCGACCTGCTGTTCGGGCCGGCGTACAAGGGCATCGCGCTGGCCGCCGTCACGGCGGCGGCGCTGGCGACGGAGCATGGCCGCGACGTCGGCTTCGCCTACAACCGCAAGGAAGCCAAGGACCATGGCGAAGGCGGCGTGCTGGTCGGCGCACCGCTGGCCGGGCGCGTGCTGGTGGTGGACGACGTCATCACGGCCGGCACCGCGATCCGCGAATCGCTGGCGCTGATCCGCGCCGCGGGCGCGACGCCGGCCGGCGTGCTGATTGCCCTCGACCGCGAGGAACGCGGCCAGGGCGGCCGTTCGGCGACGCAGGAACTGGCCGAGGAAGCCGGCATCCCGGTGATCGCGATCGCGCGCCTGTCCGATCTCCTGGCCTACGTCGGCGAATGCGCCCGGCTGGCCGAATGGCAGCCACGGCTGGCGGAATACCGCGCCCGCTACGGCACCTGAGCAGGCCGCAATCCCCCGCCCGAAAGGCATGAACCAGCGCGCATTGCATCCGGCGCGCCTCGCCTATACTCCGGCCCCGGAGGAATCCGCCCATGCGCATGCTGTCGACCTGGCTGCTCGTCGTGCTCGCCACCGCCCTTGCGGGGCAGGCCATGGCAGAGCAAAAGCTGGACCACAACCGCTTCAAGTGGCGCGATGCGCAGGGGAACCTGCACTACAGCGACACCCTGCCCGGCGACGCCGCGCGCCTGGGCTACGAAGTGGTCAATCCGCAGGGCATCGTGGTGCGCCGGGTCGAGCGCGCGAAGACGCCGGCGGAACTCGCCGCCGCCAAGCGTGCCGCCGCCGCCGCGCAGGACCAGCGCGACGCCGACGCCGCCCTCGCGCGCGCCGATGCGCAGCTGCTGGGCGGCTATCCGGAAGAATCGGACCTGCGCCGCGCGCAGCAGCAGAAGATCGAGGTACTGGAACAGCAGATCACCGCCGCCCAGGTGAGCCTGCGCAACCAGGAGCAATCACTCGCCGAACTGCTGGGCCGCGCCGCCGACAGCGAACGCACCGGCAAGCCGCTGCCCGCCGAGCAGGCAGCCGAACTCGCCCGCATGCGCCACCAGGTCGACCAGCAACGCCTCGCGGTCGAGCGGCGCCAGCACGAGCGCGACCTCGCCGAACAGCGCTTCGCCGGCGAAATCGATCACTACCGCGCGCTCAAGGCCAACAAGAGCCCCTAGCTAGCCGCTAGCCCCCAGCCCCCAGCCCCTGCCTCAAAACGGCAACGGCAGCGACGAATCCTGCCGCAGCAGCTGGCGGCGGAACACGTCCTGGATGCGCGCCAGCGCCTCGGCGTTGTCGGCGTCGAAGCGCAGCACCAGGACCGGCGTGGTGTTGGAGGCGCGCACGAGGCCCCAGCCGTCCGGCCAGTCGGCGCGCACGCCGTCGATCAGCGTCATGCGCGCGCCGTCGAAGGTGGCTGCCTGGCGGAAGGCTTCCATGAAGCGGTAGTGCTCGCCCTCGCGCATGGGAATCTTGAGCTCGGGCGTGGACACGCCCTTGGGCAGGGTGTCGAAGATCTCGACCGGGGTGCGCTCGTCGAGGTCGGAGGCGAGGATCTCCATCAGCCGCGCGGCGGCGTAGATGCCGTCGTCGAAGCCGTACCAGCGTTCGCCGAAGAAGAAGTGGCCACTCATTTCGCCGGCCAGCGCGGCGTCGGTCTCGCGCATGCGCGCCTTGATCAGCGAATGGCCGGTGCGCCACATCTGCGGGCTGCCGCCGTGCTGCAGGATCAGCGGCTGCAGGTGGCCGGTGCACTTGACGTCGTAGATGATCGTCGCGCCGGGGTTGCGCGTCAGGATGTCGGTGGCGAACAGCATCAGCAGGCGGTCGGGGTAAATGATCTCGCCGGCCGCGGTCACCACGCCGAGGCGGTCGCCGTCGCCATCGAAGGCCAGCCCGAGGTCGGCGCCGAGCTGCTTCACCGACAGGATGAGGTCCTGCAGGTTGGCCGGGTCGGACGGATCGGGATGGTGGTTGGGGAAGGTGCCGTCCACCTCGCAGTAAAGCGGCTCGACCTCGCAGCCGATGCCCTCCAGCACCGCCGGCGCGATCGCCCCCGGGATGCCGTTGCCGCAGTCCACCACCACCTTGAGCTTGCGCTCGATCTGGATGTCGTCGGTGATTCGGCGGATGTAGTCGCGGCTGACGTCGATCGCCTGCAGGCCACCGGCGCCGTCGGTGAAGCGCTCGATCTGGATGCGCCGCAGCAGGTCCTGGATGGCGTCTTCGGCCAGGGTTTCGCCGCCCAGCACGATCTTGAAGCCGTTGTAGTCGGGCGGGTTGTGGCTGCCGGTCACGGAGATGGCCGAGCCGGTGCGCAGGTGGTACGCGGCGAAATAGGTGACCGGCGTCGCAGCCGCCCCGATGTCGATCACGTCCATGCCGCTGGCGCGCAGGCCTTCCACCAGCGCGGCGACGAGGTCCGGGCCCGACAGCCGTCCGTCGCGCCCGACCACGATCTCGGACAGGCCGCGGTCGCGCGCCTCGCTGCCG
>JAEZQS010000149.1 GCA_023412995.1 Pseudomonadota bacterium | reverse complement strand
CCCCTAGCCAGCCCCTAGCCCCTAGCCCCTGCCCTTAGCACCTTCAGCCGTCCAAGCACTACTGGCAGCAGCGCCAGCAGCGCCATGCCGAGTACCGGCAGGAGCACGCGCGGCTGGGTGAACAGCGAGGGCGTGACGCCGCCCTGGATGGCGATCGTCTCGGTGAGGCCGGCGCCGAGCGCGGTTTCGAAGCCGATCATCACGCTGCCGCCGATTGCGCTGGTGAGGAGGAACAGCCACAAAGGGCAGCGCAGCCAGGCCAGTGCGACCGTAACGGCGCCATACGGGAAGAACGGCACCAGGCGCAGGAACAGGGCATAGCTCGCCGGATGCGCGCGATAGCCGCTGCGCAGGCGTTCCACCAGCGCGGGCGCAGTGCCGCCGCCCTGCGCGAACGCGGAGCGGCTGGCAAGGAACAGCACCAGCGCGCCAAGCGTCGTGCCGATCGAGGACAGCAGCGTTCCCACCACGATGCCGAACAGCATGCCGCCGGCCAGCACGATCACCAGCGCGCCCGGCAGTCCCGTCGCAATCGCCGCCATCACCAGCGCCACTTGCGCCAGTCCCGCCAGCACGGGGTGCGCAGCGATCAGGGCCTTGAGGCTCGCCTGCTCGGCGGCGATGTGGTGCGGATCGAAATGGCGCAACGCGCCCGAGGCCAGCATCACGATGCCGATCGTGACCAGCGCCAGCAGGGGAAAGAAGGCACGCAGGCGATTCATCGGGAACGGCATCGGGTCGGCGGCGGCCGGCAGGAATCGTGCAGGATAGCGCCGGAACCCCGAGCGGGACTGAACCACGCCGCCGCGACGGCGCGCCTGACGCACCGTTCATGGACGGTGCGTCGCCTGCAGCGATCCGCGCGTCGGCGGCGCCTCCCGCGAAAAGCCGGTTCCTGCGCTGCCCGATCCGGATCCCGCTCACCGTGCAAACACGGTCACTTCTTCGCGGTCGTGATAGAGCTGGCGGGCGCGCAGGTCGATGGCGCGCCCCGCCTGGCCAAGCCGGTCGCGCAGGAGTGCGAGGCAAAGCTGGACTTCCTCGTAGCGCTTCTTCATCGGCAGCTTGAGGTTGAACATCGCCTGGCGGCAGCTGCCCTCGGCGAGCCACTCGGCCACCAGCGCGGCGACGCGGCGGGGCTGTTCGACCATGTCGCAGACCAGCCAGTCGACCGCTCGCGGCGGGCGGTAGCGGAAGCCGTCGGCGCGCAGGTGCTGCACCAGGCCGGAGGCGAGCAGGGCGGGGTCCATCGGTCCGTTGTCGACCGCCGTCACGCGCAGCGAGCGCGCCACCAGCTGCCAGGTCCAGCCGCCAGGTGCGGCGCCGAGATCGACGGCGGTCATGCCGGGCTGCAGCCAGGCGCCTCGCTCGCGCTCGTCGAGCAGCACCAGGAGGGCTTCTTCCAGTTTCAGGGTCGAGCGACTCGGCGCCGCGCGCGGGAAGCGCAGCCGCACGATGCCGCCCGGCCAGGGCGCCGCGGCAGCTACCTCCGCCGCCGCGACGAAGGCGGCGTCGGTGGCCGTCAGGCCGAGGTGCAGGCGCCAGGGCGAGGCACGATCGAGCAGGCGTCGCTGCTTCATGGCGGCGATCAGAGCGGCATTGAGCCCGCGGCAGAGCGGCGCCAGTTCGCGCCCGGCATCGCTGTCGGGCGACTCGACCCAGGCATCGCACCAGCGCCGGCCATCCGCCTCGATCATCGGCAGCAGCACGCCGAGCCGGTCGCCCGCGGGAAGCCCGCGCGCCTGGCCGATCACCGCCAGCAGCTGGCGCGCGAACACCAGCTCGCGCCAGCGGCCGGCCAGCGTCGCCGCGGCCGCTGTCACGAATTCCACGTAGCCACTGCCACGCACGGTACGCGCGTGGCCGCCGCCACCGACCGACGCATCCAGCGCGGCCAGCGCCTGCGCGCACTCGCCCTCGAAGCCGGGACGGCACCAGGCGAGCAGGCTGGGGAACGAGGGGTCGGGCATCGTGCGGATCGCGGCGGGGCAGGGCATGATGCCTGCGCCGGCCAGCGCCTGCGAGTGTGACGCGGTCGCGGGACGCCTGCCGCGCGCCCGACTAGCGTCGCGCCACTTGCCGAAGCGGAGAGCCGCCATGCCGATGCGCTGCGTACCGATCGCCCTCCTCGCCGCGGCCGCCGTCCTGCCCTGCGCCGCTGCGGCACCCCCGGTGCGCGGCGGCGCCACCAGCGTGGAGATCGACACCGCTGCGCAGGTGCGCGCCTTCAGCCCGCTGATCTTCGGCGTCGCCTTCGGCGACGATGCGCGCTTCGGCGAGATCGGCTACCCGCTACGCCGCTGGGGCGGCAATTCGGTGACGCGCTACAACTGGCAGGTGGATGTGTCCAGCACCGCCGCCGACTGGTACTTCGAGAACATCCCCGGCTCGCGCGACCGCACCACCGTGCCGCCGCTCGGCAACGCCGCCGACGGATTCGTCGCCGCCACCCGCGCCGCTGGCGCCGACGTGCTGCTGACCATCCCGACCATCGGCTGGACACCACGCGCGGACAGTCCGCTCGACCATCCCTACTTCGCCGGGTTCTCGGTGGCGAAATACGGCGCGCAGCAGTCCACCGACCCGTGGGACCCCGATGCCGGCAACGGCGTGCGCAGCAACGGCACGCCGGTCACCGGCAACGACCCGGCCGATACCTCGCAGGCCGCCGACCCGGGCTTCCAGCGCGGCTGGATCGCGCACCTGCAAGCCACGTTCGGCGGCGCCGCCGCGGGCGGGGTGCGCTATTACGCGCTGGACAACGAACTGATGCTGTGGAACTCGACCCACCGCGACGTGCACCCGCAGCCGGTGACCTACGACGAGGCATGGCAGCGCGGAGCCGCCTACGCCAGCGCGATCCGCGCGCAGGATGCGTCGGCGCAGGTGACCGGACCGGTGACCTGGGGCTACTGCGACCTCTTCACCTCCGCCGATGACGCAACGCGCGGCAACTGCCTCGACGGCAGCGACCGCCAGGCACACGGCGGCCTGCCGTTCGTGGCCTGGTACCTGCAGCAGGCCTGCGCCAACCCGCTGGCCGGCGGCGCGCGCGTGATCGACTGGCTGGACCTGCACTACTACCCGCAGGGAGCGGGTGTCGCGCTCAGCGACGACGACTCGCCAGCGACCCAGGCGCGGCGCTTCCGTTCGCTGAAGGAGCTGTACGACCCGACGTGGGTGTCCGAATCCTGGATCGCCGACCTCGGCGACTTCGATGACGACCACTACGACAAGCCCAACCTGATCCCGCGCGTTCGCGCGTGGATCGACGCCCACTGTCCCGGCATCCAGCTCGCCATCACCGAGTACAACTGGGGCAACGACGGCACCGCGAGCGGCGCGGTGGCTCAGGCGGAACTGTTCGGCATCTTCGCGCGCGAAGGCGTCGGCATGGCCACCCGCTGGGTCGCGCCGGCGGCGGGCAGCCGGGTCGAACGCGCCTTCAGCCTCTTCCTCGATTACGACGGCGCCGGCGGGCGGGTGCGGGGCAACAGCGTCGCCGCGCACAGCGCCGATGCCGATGCGCTGGGCGCCTATGCCTTCCATGACGGCGCGCGCACGATGGTGCTGCTGACCAACAAGACCGCGACCCCGCGCGATGCCAGCCTGCACTTCGCCCGCGCGCCGGGGACGGCGTGGACCCTGTACGGTTTCGATGCCGCGCAACCGGTGCACGTGCTCGCGTCCGGCAGCATGGCCGGCACCGGACTCGCCCTCGCCGCGCTGCCGCCGGTATCGGCCAGCCTGCTGGTGGTGCACGCCGGCGACGCGATCTTCGCCGACGGCTTCGACTGAGGCGCGCGTCCCGTGGCCTGCGCGGCGGACGCCGGCAGGCGCGTCGGCGCGATCCCGCCCAATGGGCCCTAGTACGCGCGGCCACCCAGCTCCGCATAGCGCTGGAACACGGCGCCGGCGGCGTCACGCAGGATGTCGCGCCGTACTGCGATGCCGCGTCGTGCGAGTTCGCCGATCCAGTCCGCCGGCAAGGGGCCCTCGTCGAACGCGCTCAGTGCCATCACGTCCTCGCCGCGTGCGCCGACCAGGAGCTCGTCGATGCCGGCCCAGAACGTCGCGCCGTAGCACATGGCGCAGGGCTGCGCGCTGGTGGCGAGCACGAAGCGCCCGCCGCCCGCGTTGAGGCGTGCCCGCTGCAGGGCCGCCTGCGCCGTGGCGATGGCGAGGATCTCCGCGTGGGCGGCGGAGCAGTGCTGCGCGACCACGCGATTGACGCCCGCGCCGGCGACGCGCCCCTCGCCATCGAACACCACCGCGCCGAACGGCCCGCCGCTGCGCTCCTCGACGTTGCGCCGGGCCAGTTCGATCGCGAGCCCGACCCGCGCCTCGTCGTCCGCGTAGCGTCGCGCCGGGTCGATCGCGTCGCCAAGCCAGTCGGGCAGCGCAAGGTGCAGCACAAGGGGAAGCATGCGAACGGTCCCGGTGGGCAGGCAGGATGCCAAGACTACGCGACCACGCCGTGCGGGTGCGACAGCCCTGCCGGGGGGCGCAGGCCGGCCACCCCGCGCCTGCGCGTGGCCGCTACGAAGACGGACCGGTGCCGCGCGGCACTTCGCTGCAATGGCCGGCGTCGCAGCGGCAGCCGGTCAGGTCGCGGAAGCCGCACACGCCGGCGCTGCCCGAGCGGGCGCAGGCTTCCTTCACGCGTTCGGGGAAGGTCGGGCTGTCGCGGTTGAGGCAGGCGGGCTGGTAGCCGCAGCAGCTGCCGACGTCCTTGATGGCGCAATCGGCATCGGTGGTGCAGCGGTCGTCGAGGGTGTCGCCCTGCTTGATCGGCGGACCGAGCAGGCGCGGCGGCGAGGCCTGCGCACAGGCGGCCAGCAGCAACAGGAAAAGCGGCAGGAAGAGCGCACGCATGGGCCGAGCATACGCCGGCGACGATGCTCCGGCGCGCTGCCGCGTCCCCTCATGCATCCGCGGTACAGCTGGCGGCGCGCGCCAGCAGCAGGTCGCGTTCGCGCGCGTTGCGGGTGAGGGCCGCGGCCGCCTCGAACGCGGCGCGGGCTTCCTCCAATCGTCCCAGCCGGCGCAGCAGGTCGCCGCGCACGCCGGGCAGCAGGTGGTAGCCCTTCAGCGTGCGCTCGCCGAGCAGGGCGTCGACGATCGGCAGCGCTGCCGCCGGGCCATCGGCCATCGACACGGCGACGGCGCGGTTGAGCTCCACCACCGGCGACGGAGCGATGGCGGCGAGTTCACCGTACAGGCGCGCAATGCGCGGCCAGTCGGTCGCGTCGGCGCTGGGGGCCGAGGCGTGACAGGCGGCAATCGCCGCCTGCAGTGCGTACGGCCCGCGCGCGCCGCCAAGGCGGGTGGCGCGCTCGAGCGCGCTCAGGCCGCGGCGGATCTGCAGGCGGTCCCAGCGATCGCGGTCCTGCTCGGCCAGCAGCACCGGGCTGCCCTCCGCATCGGTTCGGGCATGGCTGCGCGAGGCCTGCAGTTCCATCAGCGCGACCAGCGCATGGGCTTCGGCTTCGCGCGGCACCAGCCCGGCCAGCACGCGACCCAGTCGCAGGGCGTCCGCGCACAGGTCGGGGCGCATCACGTCCTCGCCGGCGGAGGCGGCGTAGCCTTCGTTGAAGATGAGGTAGATCACCGCCAGCACGCTGTCCAGTCGCGCGTGGAACGCCTCGCCGCGCGGGATCTCGAACGGCACCCCGGCATCGGCCAGGGTGCGCTTGGCGCGCACGATGCGTTGCGCGACGGTGGGCTCGGGAACGAGGAACGCACGCGCGATCTCGCCCGTGGTGAGGCCGCCGAGCAGGCGCAGGGTGAGGGCGATGCGCGCCTCGTCCGCCAGCACCGGGTGGCAGGCGACGAAGATCAGGCGCAGCAGGTCGTCGCCGATGGCCTCGTCGGCGGTTTCGTGCGCGTCGCGGCCGTCGTCGTGCACGCGCTCCAGCTCATGCCCGAATTCGCGCTGCTTGCGTTCGACCAGCGTGTTGCGCCGCAGGCGGTCGATCGCGCGGTTCTTCCCGGTCGCCATCAGCCACGCGCCGGGATTGTCCGGCACGCCGTTCGCGGGCCATTGCTCGAGCGCCGCCACCAGCGCGTCCTGTGCCAGTTCCTCGGCCACGCCGATGTCGCGCACGATGCGCGCGAGGCCGGCGATGAGGCGGGGCGACTCGATGCGCCAGACGGCGTCGATCGCGCGGTGGACGGGGTCGGTCAGCGGCATCGCGCGATCTGACCATTGCGGGGCGGACCGTGCAAGCGGCCGGCACGGACGTCGCGGCGTGTCAGCCGCGCGGCGGCGCCCAGGAATCGCGCAGGGTGACCGTGCGGTTGAATACGAGGTGGCCGGGCCGGTGGTCGTGGCGGTCGGCCACGAAGTAGCCGAGGCGTTCGAACTGTGCGGACTGCCCCGCTTCGAACGAGCCGAGCGATGGCTCCAGCCAGCCCTGCACGATGCGCCGCGCAGCGGGATTGATGTGGTCGGCGTAGGTCTTGCCGTCGCGGTCGTCGTCGGGATCGGGCACGTCGAACAGGCGGTCGTACAGGCGCACTTCGGCCGCGACGGCATGGCGGGCACTGACCCAATGGATGGTGCCCTTGACCTTGCGGTCGGCGCCGGGGAGGCCCGCGCGGGTGGCTGCGTCGAGCGTGCAGCGCACCTCGACCACGGCGCCGGTGGCGTCGTGCTCGACCCCGGTGCAGCGCACGATGCCGATCCCGCGCAGGCGCACCTCGCCATCCGGCGCCAGGCGATGGAAGCCCTTCGGCGGCACTTCGGCGAAGTCCTCGCGCTCGATCCACAACTCGCGCGCGAAGGGGACTTCGCGCTGGCCGAACGCCGGGTTCTTGGGGTGGTTGGGGAAGGTGACGGTTTCCGCGTGGTCCTCGTCCAGGTTGGTGATGACCAGGCGCAGCGGGTCGAGCACGGCCATGCGGCGTGGCGCGCTGGCGTCGAGGTCCTCGCGCACGCTCGCTTCCAGCACGCCGTAGCCGATCACCGAGTTCTGCTTGCTGACGCCTGCGCGCTCCCAGAAGGTGCGGATGGCCGCCGGCGTGAAGCCGCGCCGGCGCACGCCGGCCAGGGTGGGCATGCGCGGGTCGTCCCAGCCATCGACCAGGCCATCGGCGACCAGCGCCATCAGCTTGCGCTTGCTCATCACGGTGTAGTCGAGGTTGCCGCGCGCGAACTCGATCTGCTGCGGGCGGCTCGCCTCGCCCGCTAGGCCGGCGCGCCGCATCGGCTCGATGAAGGCGGCGTCGCCCGGCAGGTCGAGCTTGTCGAGGAACCAGTCGTACAGCGGGCGGTGGTCCTCGAACTCGAGCGTGCAGAAGGAATGGGTGATGCCTTCGACCGCGTCGGAAACCGGGTGCGCGTAGTCGTACATCGGGTAGATGGGCCAGGCGTCGCCGGTGTTCTGGTGCGCCACCTTGCGGATGCGGTAGATCGCGGGGTCGCGCAGGTTGATGTTGGGCGAGGCCATGTCGATCCTCGCGCGCAGGGTGCGCGAGCCGTCGGCGAACTCGCCCGCCCGCATGCGCCGGAAGAGATCGAGGTTTTCCTCCACGCTCCGGTTGCGCCATGGCGACTCGCGCCCCGGCGCCGTCAGCGTGCCGCGGTATTCGCGCACCTGCTCGGCGGTGAGGTCGCACACGAAGGCATGGCCTTCGCGCACCAGCTTCTCGGCACCGAGGTAGAACAGCTCGAAGTAGTCCGACGCGTGGCGAAGGTCCGACCACTCGAAGCCGAGCCAGCGCACGTCTTCCTTGATCGCCTCGACGTACTGGAGGTCTTCCTTCGACGGATTGGTGTCGTCGAAGCGCAGGTTGCAGCGGCCGCCGAACTCGGCCGCCAGCCCGAAGTCGAGGCAGATCGCCTTGGCGTGGCCGAGGTGCAGGTAGCCGTTGGGCTCCGGCGGAAAGCGCGTGGCCACGCGCCCGCCGTGCTTTCCCGCCGCGCGGTCGGCCAGGATGATGTGGCGTACGAAGTTGCTCGAAACGGCGTCGGACATGCGCATCGGCCGCGGTCGCGGCAGGCGGGAGGCGGAACCGTCGAGTCTAGGGGGAGCAGGGGCTGAGGGGTAGGGGTTAGGGGGGGCTAGGAGCTAGGGCCTAGGGGCTAGGGGAAAGCGTGCGGGAAGGGCCTGCATCACGAAGCACACGGAGCCTGCGAGAAAATGCACCTCCGTCGAATTCTTGGCGGGCGGTGTGGGGCTGTCTGTTTCACAGGCTCACGGGGCACGCAGAAAGCCGATGGCTCTCTGTGTGCCCGGTGTCGAAGGCTTCCGCTTTCTGCTTTGCCGCACACGCTCCCGCGGATCACGCGGGCGCGGCGCCCGGAAGCGGGTCGGGGCCGGGATCGAAGGCCGGGTCCTCGCACGGCGTGGAGAGTGCCTCGTCGAGTGCCGCGACGATGGGCGTGGCGCGCTCGATGTCGATGTCGGCCACCATCACCGTGACCAGGTTGCAGGCCGGCAGCTCGCCGACGCCGCCGGTCAGGTGTTCGCCGCTGATGAAGGCGGGTATCCCCTCCTGGGCCAGCACGCCCTTGACCAGGTGGGCGTCGATGATGGTGGCGGCACGGTAGACGATCTTCATGCCGCCATTGTGCGCGCAATGGCCGCCGCGTCGCACCCTGCGCCCGCCATGCTGCCCCCTACCGTGCGCCGGCGCGCGGATTCCGCGACACTCGGGCGGTGGAAACCGCCATCGCAACCAGTCTCGACGAGCGCATCCGCGACTGCGTGCTGGAGCTGCTTGTGGCGCGCGGACCCGGCCGCACCATCTGCCCGAGCGAGGCCGCCCGCATGCTTGGCGTCCGCACGGGCGTGCGCTGGCAGGACCTGATGCGGCCCGTGCGCACGGTCGTCACCGACCTGGCGGCGGAAGGCCTGATAGAGGCCACGCAGCACGAGGCGGTGGTGGACATCAACCAGGTCCGCGGCCCCGTCCGCCTGCGCCTGCGCCCGCTCCCCGGCGTGCGGCACGCCCTGCGCTGACGGCCCCAGCGAAGGAAAAGCCGCCGCGCAGGCTGTCGACGCGGCGCACACGGACAGGAATCCGCCGCTCGCCCCCAGCCCCAGCCCCCAGCCCCCAGCCCCTTCCCTTCACTCC
>JAEZQS010000140.1 GCA_023412995.1 Pseudomonadota bacterium | reverse complement strand
GTTCGGGGCGGCAGCGCAGGCACGGGCGATAGCCGGCGGCTTCGGCCGCGGCCGCATTGCGGAAGTAGGAAACGTTCGCGCGCTTCGGCGTCGGCGCCGGGCACACCGGGCGGCAGTAGATGCCGGTGCTGGTGACGGCGGTATAGAAGAGGCCGTCGAAGCGCACGTCGCGCGCCAGCCGCGCGCGCTCGCAGACGCGCGGGTCCAGTCCGGCAGCGGGAAGGAGTCGATCCATGCCGCCATGCTAGCGCGGTGCGGCGCCATCGACTCGCCGTTTCCGGCTGTGATTGCCGGTCAGAATCCGTAGCGCAGGAAGCCGCCGTCGACGGCAACGCATTCGCCGGTGACGTAGCTCGACGCCGGCAGGCACAGGAATGCGATCACCGACGCCACTTCGTCGGGTTCGCCGATGCGCCCCATGGGCGTGCGCTCCAGTACTTCCTCCAGGTAATCGGTGTCGGCCAGCGGCCCTTCCGTGCGCCGGGTGCGCACGTACCACGGCGCCACCGCATTGACGCGGATGCCGTCGTCCGCCCACTCGGCGGCGAGGTTGCGCGTCAGCTGGTGCAGCGCGGCCTTCGTGAACCCGTACGGCGCACCGGTGCGCACGTGCGTGATGCCCGACACCGAGCCGACGTTGACGATGGCCGCGTTGCCGTGCTCGGCCAGGTGCGGATGCGCCAGGCGGCACATCTCGAATGCCGACAGCAGGTTCGTCTCCACCAGCGCGCGCACTTCCTCCAGCGCATAGTCGAGCGTCGGGCGCGACACGTTGCCGCCCACGTTGTTGACCAGCAGCGACAAACGCGCGTCGAGGTCCGCGATCCAGTCGAACACCTCGAGGCGCTGCTCCGCCTCGGCGAGGTCGGCCTCGCAGGCGAGGATGCTGCGCGCCGGGAACTCCTCCGCCAGTTCGCTGCGCGCCTGTTCCAGCCGGATGCCGTCGCGCGCGACCAGCAGCAGGTCCGCGCCGAGCCCGGCGAGTTCGCGCGCGGTGGCGAAACCGATGCCCTTGCTCGCGCCCGTCACGAGCGCGGCATGGCCATCGAGGCGCCAGCGGGACGGAGGGGTCATCGGCGGTCTCCGCTTGTCCGGATCACGGGCGGGAGCGCAGACTTTAGCCGAACCCGCCGCCGGAGCCGACCATGCGCGCCGTCCTGATCGTTGCCAGGCCTTTTGTCATCCTTGCCGCCGCCGGCATGGCGCTCCTCTCCGCCTGCTCCAACCCGCCGCCACCGGAGGATGCCGCCGCCACGCCGCCCGCACCGCCAGCTGCGGCGCTGACGGGCGATCCCGCGCCGGCGGCGCCGCGCCGGACCGTGTTCGACGAACAGCTCAAGGCGCTGGACAAGGCGAAGGCCGTCGAGCGGCAGATGCAGGAAGCCAGGGAAGCCCAGGACCGCGCGATCGAGGCCGAAGGCGGCTGAGCGGTTTCGGGCATGCGCCCGACGATGGAGATGGGCAGGAAAGCAAGAGCGCAACAGCAAAAGATTGAAAAAAACACCGAGCACACCGAGGAAAAGCAAGGCAAGGCGAAAGAGTGAACCACGAAGAACACGAAGAGAGCAGAGCATCAGATTGGCATACCGGGGCACAGGCCCGGCACACCGGAAAGCAACAGGGCAAACAGGCCCGGTGTGCGCGGTGGTTCAAGCTTTGCGCCCAAGCCGTTTACGTGCGAACCGGGAACGATGCGCCGGTTCATGGTGCGGCGCACCTTTGCGCGGGGGCGCGGCAGGGCTAGGCTCGGCGCGCGTCACGGCGCCGCGTCGTGCGCAGGAGGCCATCCGTGCAGCCGACCGACACCCGCGATCCCGCGCACTTCCACAAGGTCGTCGATTGCCAGTGGGCCTGCCCGGCGCACACCCCGGTGCCCGAGTACATCCGCCTGATCGCCGCCGGGCGCTATTCGGACGCCTACCTCGTCAACTGGCAGTCGAACGTCTTTCCCGGGATCCTCGGCCGCACCTGTGACCGCCCGTGCGAGCCGGCGTGCCGGCGCGGCCGGGTCGAGGCCAGCGCGGGCGTCACGCCGGAACCGGTGGCGATCTGCCGCCTCAAGCGCGTCGCCGCCGACCTCAAGGACGACATCCGCGCGCGCCTGCCGCGCCCGGCTGCCGCGCGCCACGGGCGCCGCATCGCCTGCATCGGCGCCGGGCCTGTCTCGCTCACCGTGGCGCGCGACCTCGCGCCGCTCGGCTACGACGTCACCGTGTACGACGCCGATGCCAAAGCCGGCGGCTTCATGCGCACGCAGGTGCCGCGCTTCCGCCTGCCCGAGGCCGTGATCGACGAGGAAACCGGCTACGTGCTGGACCTCGGCGTGCGCTTCATCGGCGGACGACGCATCGAATCGATGCGGGCACTGCTGGGCGAAGGCCATGACGCCGTGTTCGTCGGCTGCGGCGCACCGCGCGGGCGCGACCTCGACCTGCCGGGGCGGGAGGAAGCCGCCGCGCACATCCACCTCGGCATCGACTGGCTTGCCTCGGTGTATTTCGGCCACGTCACGCAGGTGCAGCGACGGGTGATCGTGCTGGGCGGCGGCAACACCGCCATGGACTGCTGCCGCTCCGCGCGCCGGCTCGGCGGGGACGACGTGAAGGTGATCGTCCGCTCGCCGTTCGAGGACATGAAGGCGAGCCCGTGGGAAAAGGAGGACGCGCTGCACGAGGGCATCCCGATCCTCGATTGCCGCGTGCCGAAGGCGTTCGTGCACGACGGCGGCCGCCTCACCGGGATGCTGTTCGGCCGCGTGCGGGCCGAGCGCGACGCCACCGGGCGTCGGCGCCTGGTGCCGACCGGCGAACCGGACGAACTGCATGCCTGCGACGAGGTGCTGCTTGCGGTCGGGCAGGAGAATGCCTTCCCGTGGATCGAACGCAACCTCGGCATCGCCTTCGACGACGCCGGCGCGATGCCCCGCGTCGACGCCGTGACCATGCAGTCGAGCCTGCCGCACGTCTTCTTCGGCGGCGACGCCGCGTTCGGGCCGAAGAACATCATCTGGGCGGTCGCGCATGGCCACGCCGCGGCGATCTCCATCGACCTGCTGCTGTCCGGCCGCGACGTGCACGGGCGGCCGCCACCCACCGTGACGCTCGCCTCGCAGAAGATGGGCATCCACGAGTGGAGCTACGACAACGACATCTCGCTCGACCTGCGCAACCGCGTACCGTGGGCGGAAGCGGCGAAGGCATTCGACGACATCGCGCTGGAAGTGGAACTCGGCTTCGACGCCGCCACCGCGTGGAAGGAAGCGCAGCGCTGCCTCAACTGCGACGTGCAGACCGTCTTCAGCGAACGCCTGTGCATCGAATGCGATGCCTGCGTCGACATCTGCCCGATGGACTGCATCAGCTTCACCGCGAACGGCGAGGAGGGCGAGCTGCGCCTGCGCCTGTCGGCGCCGGCAACGAACCCGGAGCAGGACCTCTACGTCTCCGGCACGCTCGCCACCGGCCGTATCATGGCCAAGGACGAGGACGTGTGCCTGCACTGCGGCCTGTGCGCCGAGCGCTGTCCCACCGGCGCCTGGGACATGCAGAAGTTCCTGCTCGAATCGGCGCACGCCGGGGGCAGCTGCACGCCATCCCGGCCCCTTGCCGCACCCGCGCCCGCCGCGGCGTCGCGCGAGACCACCACGGCGGGGATGGCATGACGCCGCTGGCCGCCGTCAACGACTTCGTCGTCAAGTTCGCCAACGTCAACGGTTCGGGTTCGGCTTCGGCCAACGAGCTGTTCGCCAAGGCGATCCTGCGCATGGGCGTGCCGGTCAGCCCGCGCAACATCTTCCCGTCCAACATCCAGGGCCTGCCGACCTGGTACGAAGTGCGCGTGACCGAAGCCGGCTGGCTCGGGCGGCGCGGCGGCGTCGACCTGATGGTGGCGATGAACCCGCAGACCTGGGACGCGGACGTGGCCGGGATCGAGCCCGGCGGCTACCTCCTGTACGACGCCACGCGTCCGCTGCCGCCCGCGAAATTCCGCCCCGACGTGCAGTCGATCGCCATCCCGCTGACGGCAATGTGCGCGGAGCGCTGGAGCGAGCCGCGCCAGCGCCAGCTGCTGAAGAACATCACCTACGTCGGCGCGCTGTCGCGACTGCTGTCGATCGACGTCGAGGCGATCGAGCGCCTGATCGGCGAGCAGTACCGCGGCAAGGAGAAGCTCCTCGGCGCCAACCGCGAGGCACTCCACCTCGGCCGCGACTGGGTGCGCGACCACCTGCCGCATCCGCTGCCGCTCCAGGTCGCCCCGGCCGACGCGGTGGGCAACCGCATCTTCGTCGACGGCAACAGCGCGGCCGCACTCGGCTGCGTCTATGGCGGCGCGACGGTGTGCGCGTGGTACCCGATCACGCCCTCCTCGTCGCTTGCCGAGTCCTTCCAGAAGAGCTGCCAGAAGCTGCGCGTCGATGCCGAAAGCGGCGCGCACCGCTATGCCGTGGTGCAGGCGGAGGACGAGATCGCCTCGATCGGCATGGTGGTCGGCGCCGGCTGGAATGGTGCGCGCGCGTTCACCGCGACCGCCGGACCGGGCATCTCGCTGATGAGCGAGTTCATCGGCCTCGCCTACTTCGCCGAGATCCCGGCCACGATCATCGACGTGCAGCGCGGTGGTCCGTCGACAGGCATGCCGACGCGCACGCAGCAATCGGACATCCTCGCCTGCGCCCACGCCTCGCATGGCGACACCCGCCACGTGCTGCTGCTGCCGTCCGATCCGCGCGAGTGCTTCGACTTCGCCGCGCAGGCGCTCGACCTCGCCGACCGCCTGCAGACGCCCGTGTTCGTCATGAGCGACCTCGACATCGGCATGAACCAGCGCCTGTGCGAGCCGTTCGAATGGGACGATGCACGCCGCTACGACCGTGGCAAGGTGATGGATGCGGCGATGCTCGAGTCGGGCGTGGATTTCGGCCGCTACAAGGACGTCGATGGCGACGGCATCCCCTGGCGCACCTGGCCGGGCACCCATCCGCGGCGCGGCGCCTATTTCACCCGCGGCACCTCGCGCGACCCCTATGCGCGCTACTCCGAGCGCGGCGCCGACTACGTGGAGAACATGCAGCGCCTGCTGCGCAAGTTCGAGACGGCGAAGTCACTGGTGCCGCCGCCGCTGCGGCGCGAGGCGCGCCAGCCCGCGCGCTGCGGGGCGATCCACTACGGTTCGACCGCACCGGCAATGGACGAGGCGATCGCGATGCTGGAGGCCGCGGGCCTGCCGCTCGACACCCTGCGCGTGCGCGCGTTCCCGTTTTCCGACGCGGTGGGCGAGTTCATCGCCGCGCACGACTGCGTCTTCGTGGTGGAGCAGAACCGCGACGCCCAGCTGCGCTCGCTCCTGATCGAATCCTTCGGCACCGATCCGGCGCTGCTGCTGCCGGTGCTGCACTACGACGGCACGCCGATCACCGCGCGCTTCATCGCCGATGCGATCGGCGCGCGCCTGCGCGCCGCCGCCCCGCCGGCCCGGCGCGACAGCACGGCGGCACTGGCATGACCTGGATCACCAAGCCCACGCTCCACCATCCCTCGCTGGGCTGCAACGCACTCGGCCTCACCCGGCGCGACTACGAGGGCAAGATTTCGACCCTGTGCGCCGGCTGCGGCCACGACGCGATTTCCGCTGCGATCATCCGCGCCTGCTGGGAGCTGTCGATCGAGCCGCACCGCGTCGCCAAGCTGTCGGGCATCGGCTGCAGTTCGAAGACGCCGGACTACTTCCTCGGCCAGTCGCACGGATTCAACACCGTGCACGGGCGCATGCCCTCGGTCCTCACCGGCGCCAACCTCGCCAACCGCGAGCTGGTGTACCTCGGCGTGTCGGGCGACGGCGATTCCGCCTCGATCGGCATCGGCCAGTTCGTGCATGCGATCCGCCGCGGCGTCAACATGACCTACATCGTCGAGAACAACGGCGTGTATGGCCTGACCAAGGGCCAGTTCTCGGCCACGGCCGACCGCGGCTCGCTGTCGAAGAAGGGCGTGGCCAATGCCGATGCGCCAATCGATCTCGCCGGCCTCGCGCTGCAGCTCGGCGCCAGCTTCGTGGCGCGCAGCTTTTCCGGCGACAAGCAGCAGCTGGTGCCGCTGGTGAAAGCCGCGATCGCGCACCGCGGCGCCGCCTTCATCGACGTCATCAGCCCTTGCGTCGCCTTCAACAACCACGCCGGCAGCACCCGCAGCTACGATTACGTGCGCGAGCACAACGAGGCGGTGAACCGCCTCGACGTGATTCCCGAACGCGAAGCGATCAGCATCGATTACGCCCCGGGCGAGGTACTCGACGTGCCGCAGCACGACGGCAGCGTGCTGCGCCTGCGCAAGCTCGACGCGGCCCATGATCCGTCCGACCGCGCCGCCGCCATCGGCCACCTGCATGCGCGGCAGGCACACGGCGAAATCGTCACCGGCCTCCTCTACGTCGATCCCGACGCCCACGACCTGCACGACCACCTCCAGACGCCGGCGACGCCGCTCAATGCGTTCGGACCGGAAGAACTCTGCCCCGGCAGCGCGGCGCTGGAGCGGATCAATGCGTCGCTGAGGTGAGGCGGGGGCTGGGGGCTAGGGG